>CAYXNM010000008.1:0-35731 GCA_964466385.1 uncultured Rhodobacter sp.
TGCCGCGTCCAAAAAGAACCAGCACCACGACGGCGATAAGTAAAATGCCCGGCAACCCGATGTTGTTCAGCATGTTTGTCTCCCTCTTTCATCTTCACGCACCGCTGAGTGCGCGCGCGTTCGCATCCAGCCACTCATTTATGGGCTTTGGAACAAAGTTCAAAGCCCCAATTGCCCAAATAGCCACGGTTTTCTGACCCAAAGGCGCGATTCCCCCCCTGAAACAGGGCCAGAGGGGACGCTCGCGCAGGATCAACGTGTCTTTGTGGCCCAAATATCCAAAACAGCAGGCGATCCAAAACAATGCAAGGCTAGGGTCTGTTGAGTATCACCACATCACACCGGTTTCGATCCAAAATCCACCAATGTGGCGTCAATTGAGTGCAGTAAGGGCATCCCCCTTTCAAACGAAATTGACGCTACAGTGGTGGATTTGGGTGAAATCCCTGCGGGACGCGGCCAAAATTGCCTCCAACGCGCGAATTTGCCCTTCCGATCAGGCGATCGCTGCGGTCAATTTCATCACGTTGGCGGCAATTTTGGCAAGCGCCAGTGTGATGTGGTGATACTCATCAGACCCTAGCGCGCGGGCATTGCCGTCTCCACGAGCGTCGCCCAGTACGAACACCCTGCCGGAATGGCCTCGTCGTCAAAGTTATACTCCGGGTGATGACACATGGGCGTGTCGCCATTGCCGACCAGAATATACGCACCGGGGCGTTCTTCCAGCATATAGGAGAAATCCTCGGCCCCCATGATCTGCGGCGCCTCGCTCAGCACCTTGTCAGGCCCTGCGACCTTGCTGGCGACGTCCACGGCGAAACTCGTTTCCGTCTCGGAATTGACCATGACCGGATAACCGCGCTCATAAACGACACTCGCCTTTGCGCCAAATGCCTCGGCCGTACTGGTCGCAACGCGCGAGATGGCCTCCTGCGCCATGTCCTGAACCGCCTTGTCCATCGTGCGCACGGTTCCGCGCAGTTCCACGCGTTGCGGAATGACGTTGTGTGCCTCGCTTTCGGTGCGAAACGACGTAGTCGAAATGACGAGTGCCTTGAGCGGGTCGGCATTGCGCGCAACGATCGACTGGAGCGCGACAACGATCTGCGCGCCGACCAGCGTCGTGTCGATCGCTTCATGCGGCTTGGCGGCATGACCGCCCTTGCCTTCCAGATGGATCGTGAACGTGTCCGCCGCCGCAAAAAAAGCACCCGGCCTGATCGCGAAGTGACCGACGGGAAACCCCGGCATGTTGTGCATGCCATAGACTTCCTGAATGCCGAAATCATCCATCATCCCGTCTTGGCACATTTCAAGACCGCCCCCGCCCCCTTCTTCGGCGGGCTGAAAGATCACGATGGCCGTTCCATCGAAATTCCGCGTTTCGGCCAGATATTTCGTCGCCCCCAACAGCATCGCGGTGTGCCCGTCATGCCCGCAGGCGTGCATCTTTCCCTCGACCGTGGATTTATAGTCCAGGCCCGTTGCCTCGAAAATCGGCAACGCGTCCATGTCCGCCCGAAGGCCGATGACCTTGCCCGAGGTGTTCTCTTTGCCGTGGATGACCCCGACAACACCGGTGCGGCCGATCCCCGTTTTGATCTCGTCACACCCGAATTCCCGCAGTTTCGCCGCAACGATGCCCGAGGTCCGCTCCGTATCGAACAGCAGTTCGGGGTGTTCATGCAAATCCCGCCGCCAGGCGGTGATTTCGGCGTGAAGGTCGGCAAATCGGTTGATGATGGGCATGTCATGTTCTCCTGATGAGTGGGGGCGGGGGATGGCTCATGGCGCGCATAAATGGTCGATAAGACGCCGCATGAACGCTGCACCCTCGTCGAATTGCGCGACCGAGACATATTCGTCCGCCTGATGGGCCTGATCGATGCTGCCCGGTCCGCAGATGATCGCGGAATAGCCGGCGTCCTGAAACTGCCCGGCCTCGGTTCCGTAAGAGACGAAATGCGATCCGTTGTCCCCCGTCAGTTTTCGCACCAGGTTTTCCGCCGCGCCGTTTTCTTCGGGCGCAAGCCCCGGCACGTCAAAGACCTTGTCCAGCGAAATATGCGCGTCTGGATGGATGGCTTGCATGGCAACCTCGATTTCGCCGGCCTTTTCGCGATAGGCCCTGTACCAGTCATCGGGGTTTTCATTGGGCAGGCAGCGAAACCCCATGACGAAATGGCAATCCGCCGCCGTTATGTTATTGGCTGTGCCACCGGAAATCATGCCCACATGCACCGTCGTAAAAGGTGGATCAAAGACGGACGCGGGGCCTTGTCCGGCGCGCGCTGCATTCGCGTCGTTCATCTGATTGGCCCAGTCGATCAGGCGCGCGGCCTCGTGAATGGCGCTGACACCTGTCGGTTGCAGCGAGGAGTGAACCTCGAACCCGCGCACATGGGTCGCGATGCCCAACCCTCCCTTGTGGCCTGATACGGCTTTCATCATCGAAGGTTCGCCGATGATCGCGGCTGCGGCACGCGGCATCAGGCGGGCCATTTCCGCGATCATAAAGGGCGCACCGACACAGCCGACCTCCTCGTCATAGGACAGGGCGATCTGAATGGGGCGGCGGACACCGCGTTTCAATGCGGCTGGCACCGCCGTCAGAGCAAGCGCGTCAAACCCCTTCATGTCGCAGGTCCCGCGCCCGTAAAGACGGCCCTGCCGCTTCACGACCGTAAATGGATCGCTCTGCCATTTCTGCCCCTTGACCGGGACCACATCGGTATGGCCCGACAGGATGACGCCGCCTTGGACGTTCGGGCCGACATTGGCATAAAGGTTCGCCTTTTGCCCGGTCTCGTCGAAAACACGATGCGAATCAACGCCGTGGGATGCCAGATATTCCGCGACGAAATCGATGATCGGCAGGTTGCTCGCACTTGAAACGCTCTGAAAGGACACAAGCTTTTCAAGCATTTCATGCGGAGAAAGCTCCATCCCCATCGGCCGCCTCCGTTGTTTTGGGCCTCAAAACTCTGAGCCAGACAGCAAAGAACGTCAACCCCGGCCGTACCCGATGAACGATCCGCCGCAAGGCAAACTGACCAAACGGAAAAAAACTATGTTGCCGCATTCACCAAATCATGGTTACTCTGTCACAAACAATAACAACCGCTTTACCCGGACTGCCCGGAGGCCAAGCGGGGGATCGACTGGGGAGACTGCCAATGCCCGACGGGGCAGCGCCGATACTGGACGTATCGGGCCTTAAAACCGTATTCACGACCCGCAGCGGAGAAGTTCACGCCGTCAATAACGTGAGCTTTGATCTCGCTCCGGGCGAGTTGCTTGGCGTTGTCGGCGAAAGTGGGTCCGGCAAATCCGTGACGATGATGTCCCTGATCGGTCTTCTGCCCCAGCCACCCGCCGAAATTCGCAACGGAAAGGTGATATTCGAAGGCCAGGACATTCTCAAAATGTCTCCCTCCGAACTGCGCGACATTCGCGGCAGCAAGATCGGGTTCGTATTTCAGGATCCCATGACCTCGCTCAACCCGGTGTTCACGATCGGGTTTCAGTTGACCGAACCACTGCTTCGCCACATGGGCATGAACAAGCAGCAGGCGCGGGCAAGGGCCGTTGAATTGCTGGAGCTGGTGAACATCCCGGACGCCAAGGCGCGCCTGTCCGACTATCCTCATCAGTTTTCAGGCGGGATGCGTCAACGGGTGATGATCGCGATTGCACTGGCATGCGATCCGCAGGTTTTGATCGCCGACGAACCGACCACGGCGCTTGATGTCACGATTCAGGCGCAGATCCTGGAACTTGTGCGCGAGTTGCGCCAAAAGCTGGGCATGGCGATTGTCTGGATCACCCATGACCTTGGCGTCATTGCCGGAATCGCGGATCGTGTCATTGTCATGTATGGCGGTCAGGTTGTCGAACAGGCCCCCGTCAAGGATCTTTTTGCGCACCCGAAACATCCCTATACCCGCGCCCTGCTGGAAACACTTCCCAGCGTTTCAGGTGAACGCGCCGAGCGTCTGCGAACGATCGAAGGCCAGCCCCCGGCGATGCGCGCCCAACCTGCGGCCTGCCCGTTCCGGGCCCGTTGCGCGCATGGGTTTGCCCGGTGTGAAAACGAAAACCCGACCTTGGTGGACGCAGGAAACGGGCACAGCGTGGCCTGTTTCTGGGACGCACCGAAAGACGTGGTGAAACATGCTTGATGCCGCCGCGCCCCCGATTTTGAAGGTTGCGAATCTCAAGATGTATTTTCCGATCTTCCGGGGCGTCTTTCGAAGCAAGGTCGGCGAGGTCAAGGCCGTTGACGATATCTCGTTTGAGATCAGCGAGGGCGAAACCCTTGGACTGGTCGGGGAATCCGGTTGCGGGAAATCCTCGGCCGGGCGCGCGATCCTGCGTCTTTACGACGTCACCGCCGGCTCGATCGAGCTTCAGGGGCAGGAAATCGCCGGTCTGCAAGGGGATGCGCTGCGCCGTTTGCGTCCTGAAATGCAGATGATCTTTCAGGATCCACAGGCCAGCCTGAACCCGCGCATGACGGTCGCGTCGATCATCGCCGAACCGCTGGATGAACACCAGAACCTTTCCAAAAACGATCGGATGGGCCGGGTGTTCGAACTGATGGACGCGGTCGGTTTGAACCGGGATTTCGCCAACCGCTTTCCGCACGAGTTTTCCGGCGGCCAGCGCCAGAGGATCGGCATCGCGCGGGCTCTGGCGCTCAACCCCAAATTCATCGTTTGCGATGAACCCATTGCGGCGCTTGACGTTTCCATTCAGGCGCAGGTTGTCAACCTGCTTGAGGATTTGCAGGAAAAGCTGGGGTTGACCTATCTGTTCATCAGCCACGACCTGTCGATGGTGCGCCATCTGGCGAACCGCGTTGCGGTCATGTACCTGGGCAAGATCGTCGAGCTTGCGCCGCGCGATCTTTTGTACAACGACCCCAAACATCCTTATACCGAGGCCCTGTTGTCCGCGGTCCCCGAACCGGACCCGTCGAACGACCAGCGCGAAGGGCGTATCATCCTCGAAGGCGACGTGCCCAGCCCTTCAAACCCGCCGGAGGGATGCAATTTCTGCACCCGCTGCCCCCGCGTGATGAATATCTGCCGGGAAGAAACCCCTGAATTCCGAATCTTGAACGATGGCCGCCATGTGGCGTGCCACCTGATGAACCAATAATGTCGTGGATCAACCGCGATTTCCGAGGTCACATGAGCAAAGCCAACAAGGAGAAGACCATGAAAATGAAGTCACTTTTAATAGGCGCGGTCGCCGCAATGGCGCTGGCGCCTGCGGCAAACGCCGGTCGAGGGGATGACGGCAATGTCAATATCATCTACTGGCAAGCGGTTTCGATCCTGAACCCGTTCCTGTCCGGTGGGACGAAGGACATCGACGCGTCGGCCCTGATCATCGAGCCTCTGGCACGCTATGACGAAAACGGTGCCATGGTGCCGTGGCTGGTCGACGAAATCCCCACGGTTGCAAATGGCGGGATATCCGAGGACCTCACGTCGATCACCTGGAAAATCACCCCGGGCATCAAATGGTCCGACGGGTCGGCCTTTACCGCCAATGACGCGGTGTTCACGGCAGGTTACTGCATGGCACCGGACGGTGGTTGCGCACAGCTTTCGCAATTTGCCGATGTCGCCAATGTGGAGGCGCTGGACGATTTGACGGTCAAAGTCACATTCTCCAAACCAAAACCTTTCCCGTACGGTCCCTTCGTCGGGGGTCAAAGCCCGATCATCCAGGCCGCGCAGTTCGCGGATTGTGTGGGCGCCAAGGCACCGGAATGCACCGACGCCAACTTCGGCCCGATCGGAACCGGCCCGTTCATCGTGGATGAATTCCGCGCGAACGACGTTGTGACGATGAAGGCCAACCCCAACTATCGCGATCCGGCCAAACCCGCATTTGCGACGCTGACCTTCAAAGGTGGCGGCGATGCTGCGGCGGCGGCGCGTTCTGTTCTGGAAACGGGCGAATTTGACTATGCCTGGAACCTTCAGATCGACCCGGCAATCCTGACCCAGATGGCAGGCGCCGGAAAAGGCGAGGTCGTCTCGGCCTTCGGGACTTCGGTCGAGCGGATCATGGTCAACCTGACCAACCCGGATTCTTCACTCGGCGACAAGCGTTCCACCATTGAAGGCGGACCGCACCCGTTCCTGACGGATGCGAAAGTGCGCGAGGCCCTCAGCCTTGCGATTGACCGCAACACATTGGCCGAAGTCGGCTATGGCAATGCGGGTAAAGCCACCTGTAACGTTCTGCCAGCACCGGCGATCTACAATTCGAGCGCCAATGACGGATGCCTCGTTCAGGATATCGCCAAAGCCAACGCGATCCTTGACGGGGCCGGCTGGGCACGTGGCTCGGACGGTGTTCGCGCCAAGGACGGCGTGCGCCTGTCGATCCTTTACCAGACCTCGACCAATGCCGTCCGTCAGGACACGCAAGCGCTGGTCAAACAATGGTGGAGCGAAATCGGTGTTGAAACCGAGCTGAAAAACATCGACGCTGCGGTGTTCTTCGGTGGCGATCAGTCAAGCCCGGATACGTACCAGAAGTTGTTCTCGGATATCGAGATGTACACCAACAACTTCAACGGGACCGACCCCGAGGCTTACATGGGCAGCTGGGTCTGTTCGGAAATCCCGAACCCCGGCAACAACTGGCTCGGCAACAACATGCCGCGTTATTGTGACCCGGCCTATGACAAGCTGGTTGCTGAAATGGGCTCGACCGCCGACATCAACGAACGCGCGCGTCTGGCAAAAGCCATGAACGACATGCTGATGCAGGCCGGAGCGATGATCCCGCTGGTTCACCGTGGTTCGGTTTCGGCGCACGCCAATTCGCTGAAGGGTGTTCGCATGAACACCTGGGACAGCGAAACATGGAATGCCGCTGACTGGCATCGCTAGATCCTTGCGATAATCAATGGCCGCTCCGGTTTTTTCGGGGCGGCCGCCTTTTCCCCAACAGACCACTGAACCGAGGCGCCGATGCTGAACTACACAATCCGCAGATTGCTGTTCACAATCCCGACGCTTCTGTTCATCAGTCTCATCATTTTCCTGCTGCTCGATCTTGCCCCCAATGATCCGACGGGCAACCTGCCCCTGACAATCCCACCGGAAGTGCGTGAAAAAATCCGCCTGTCCCTTGGCCTGGGGGAACCCATCCACATCCGCTATTACAAATGGCTGATCCAGTTCTTCATCAACGAGCCGCTCAACGTGATCGAGCAATGGTTCGACATCACGATCGGTGACGGTGACCGGTTGCGCATTCAAAGCTGGGCCACGCGGTCGCCCGTCGTTGATCTGATCGTCGAGCGCATGCCCCAGACGCTCATGGTCGTCGGCATGTCCTACGTGGTCGGCATTCTGATCGCGGTCCCCATCGGGGTCTATTCGGCCTACCGGCAGTACAGCTGGTTCGATCAGGCCGGTACGTTCGTTTCCATGGTCGGGTTTTCGGTGCCGACGTTCTTTACCGGCGTTCTGCTGATCGTGATTTTTTCGGTCATGATCCCCAGCGACAGTTTTTTCTGGTTCCCCTCAATCTATGACACCACCCTTGACGTCACGGATTTTGCCAGTTTCGGCAAGCAGGTCAGACAGATGGCCATGCCGGTTTTCGTTCTGGCGCTGTTCAACGCTGCCCAGATCAGCCGGTTCATGCGCGCGAGCATGCTGGACAACCTGAACCAGGATTACGTGCGCACCGCCCGCGCCAAGGGACTGACCGAAAAGGTCGTCGTGCTGGTGCATGTGCTGCGCAATTCTCTGATCCCGGTGGTGACCGTGATCGCACTGGGCATCCCGCAGGTTTTCGGCGGCGCGATCATCACCGAGCAGGTCTTCAAGGTGAACGGCCTTGGCCAGCTTCTGATCATCGGCATTCAGGGCGCCGATATTCCCCTGGTGCAAACACTGACGTTCATCTTCGCGGTGCTCATCGTGTTGTTCAACCTGATTGCCGATATTCTCTATGGCATTCTCGACCCGAGGATCCGTTATGACTGACATGACAACCGACATCACTCCGCAACGCTCGCAATGGGCGGACGTCTGGGACCAGTTCAAGACGCACAAGGGTGCGTTGCTGGGCATGGGATTCTTCGTATTCGTCTGCCTTGCCGTTCTGATCGGCCCTCACCTCTGGACGCTGGAACCGAACTTCATCGACATCCGCGCCAAGAACCAGGGACCGAGTTTTGCGCACCCGATGGGCACCGACCAGTTGGGCCGCGACGCCTTTGCACAGGTGTTGGCGGGGGGACGTGTCTCGCTTGGGGTCGGCGTCGTGGCAATGCTTCTGTCGCTGTTCCTGGGAACGTTCGTTGGCGTCGTCGCCGGGTACTTCAAGCGTCTTGACGGCATCCTGATGCGCCTGACCGACCTGTTTCTGGCCCTGCCGCTGCTGCCTTTGCTGCTGGTCATGATCATGCTGTTCCGGGACCTCCTGCGCGCGACCTTTGGCCCGGAAACCGGGATATTCATCCTGATCGTGTTCGCCATCGGTATCACCAGTTGGATGAATACGGCGCGCATCGTGCGCGGCGATGTGCTTGCCCTCAAGGAACAGGAATTCGTTCTGGCCGCGCGCAGCATCGGCACGCCGCCCGTTCGCATGATCCTGCGCCATATCATCCCCAATGTGATGAGCCCGATCATGGTCTCGGCGACCCTTGGCATCGCCAACGCGATCATCACGGAAAGCGCGCTCAGCTTTCTTGGCCTTGGGTTTCCGTCAGACTTCCCCACATGGGGCAGGCTTTTGTTTGATTCAACAAACTTCATGACGCTCAGCCCGGAACGCGTCATCTATCCCGGCCTTGCGATCTCGCTGACCGTGCTCAGTGTGAACTATATGGGCGACGGCCTGCGCGACGCGCTCGACCCGCGCATTCGCGGACGCTGACCTCTCCCTCTTTGTGGAAAAAATATCCCGGGGGTGCGGGGGCTGGCCCCCGCGTCACCCTTCCCTATTAACGCGGCGCCATCCTGATCGCCCCATCCAACCGGATCACTTCCCCGTTCAGCATGGAATTCTCAACGATATGTCGCGCCAGTCGCGCGTATTCGCTTGGCTCACCCAATCGCGACGGGAACGGCACCTGCGCCCCGAGCGAGGTTTGCGTGTCCTCCGGCAGCCCCGCCAACATCGGGGTTTTGAAAATCCCCGGCGCGATCGCCATCACACGCACGCCCGCTTTGGACAAATCCCGCGCCATGGGCAGCGTCATCCCGACAATTCCACCCTTGGACGCCGAATAGGCGATCTGCCCGATCTGCCCGTCAAAAGCCGCAACCGAGGCCGTATTGACGATCACACCGCGTTCACCGTCCGCTGTCAAAGGCTCTGCCCCACTCATCCCCGCGGCGGCATGGGCCGAACAGAGAAAGGTTCCCATCAAATTGATGCGGATCACACGTTCAAAAAACGCCGGATCATGGGGATTCCCCTCTTTGTCGACCGTGCGCGCCGCAACACCGATGCCGGCGCAATTAACCATGATGCGCTCCTGCCCTTGCGTCCCGCGCGCCTGTTGAAAGCCTTCCGAAACGCTCTGAGGGTCCGAAACATCGACCGCAACAAAGCTTCCGCCGATTTCCCCCGCCAGCGCCGAACCCGCTTTTTCGTTGAGGTCAAATAGCGTAACCCGCGCACCACAATCCGCAAGTTCACGCGCAACCGCCGCCCCAAGCCCCGAGGCCCCACCTGTCACAACGGCGGAAATTTCATTTGTTATCTTCATCTCGTGTTCCGTTTCTGGTTTGAGTTGTTCTTTCCTGTTGCCGGGTCATCCATGTCCGGCGCGCGCAGGCAGGTCGTCATTTCCCCAAGGATCGCGATCGCAATCTCGGCCGGTGATCTTGCCCCGATGTCAAGGCCGACCGGCCCGTTGATCCGGTCAATCGCGCGATCCGGCACCCCAAGTGCCCGCAGGCGGGCCGTTCGCCTGGCATGGGTCTTGCGCGACCCGAGCGCGCCGATATAAAACGCCGGGCTTTCAAGCGCGACTTGCAGCGCCGGATCATCGATCTTGGGATCGTGGGAAAGCGCGACCACCGCGGTGCGGGTGTCGGGGCTAAGCCGGCGCAGCGCTTGGTCCGGCCAGTCATGGTTCAAGACCTCGCCCGGAAACCGCGCGTGCGACGCAAAAGCGGTTCTGGGATCGATCAGGGTCGGGGCATATCCTGAAAGCCTGGCCATCGCGATCAGAGGCTGGGCGATGTGAACCGCGCCAATAATCGCCAGGCGCAATGGCGGATTGTGCACGCCCAGAAACCAGTCCCCGGCAAAAACTGATTTGTCAAAGCGCAGGCAGGTCGCGGCCTCGTTCTGCAAATTCCCCTGACCGGGTTGGATCAGACGACGCTCCCAGGTCTTTGTGTCGACGGCCAGAACGACACCACGGCGCGCGGCGCGCAGGCCAACCAGTTCGCGCAAGAGCGATACGTCCGGGCCCTGCCCCAAACCGACGGGTTCCACCATGATCCTGATGGTTCCGCCGCAGGCCAGACCGGCGGAAAACGCGTTTTCGTCGCTGACACCGTATTCCAGCATCCGAACGCGACCGTCCTGCAGGCAGTCGAGCGCCTCGCAGACCACGGCGCCTTCAACGCAACCACCCGACACCGACCCCAGAAATGCACCGTCTTCGTTGATCGCCAGTTGCGCGCCCGCAGGTCGCGGGGCAGATCCCCAGGTTTCAACGACCGTGGCCAGTGCAACTTTCAGCCCGGCATCAATCCAGGCGATCACCGCCTCTGGAATGTCGTCACCAATATGCTCTGCCGTTGTCGGCATGGGGGTTGCTACCTTTGACCGTCCGGATGTCTGACCGGGTCAAGAACCCGGGTTCACTGATCCTGCTGGGCGCGTCGCTTGGCCTCGATTCGCCGCCAGGCGCGCACATTCCTGTTGTGTTGGCCGATGGTTTCGGCAAAAGCGTGCCCGCCCGTGCCGTCGGCGACAAAAAAGACGAAATTCGAAGTCGCCGGGTTGAGCGCGGCCTCGATCGATGCCTTGCCCGGATTGGCAATCGGCGTCGCGGGCAGACCCTTGATGACATACGTATTCCACTCGGTTTTCTTGCGCAGTTCGCTTTGCCGCAATCCCCGGCCCAGATTGCCCCGTCCCTTGGTGACCCCGTAAATGACACTGGGGTCGGTCTGGAGCTTCATCCCGCGATTGAGCCGGTTGACGAAAACCGAGGCCACCAGGGCGCGCTCGGACGTCAGACCGGTTTCCTTTTCGATGATCGACGCAAGCGTCAGCGCGTCATCCGGCGTTTCCAGCGGCAGGCCGTCGGCGCGCAAGGACCAGGCGTCGGTGATGATCCGGTGCTGGGCCAGCGTCATGCGATGAAGGACCGATTGGCGGCTGTCGCCTTTGGATATGGAATAGGTGTTGGGTGCCAGCGACCCTTCCGGAGGGATTTCGGCGACATCCCCGGTCAGCAGCGGTTCCTCCATCAGGCGCGCGACGATCTGAAAACTGGTCAGCCCTTCGGGGATCGTGACCTGATAGGCCAGCGAACGGCCGGACGTGATCAGATCCAGTATCTGGCGCATCGAGGAATAGGCCGGAATCTTGTATTCCCCGAATTTCAGTTTCCGGTCGTCCCCGGAATACCGCGCGGCGACCCGGAAAATCGTGCCGTTGGAAATCAACCCGTCGGTTTCCAGCCTGTCCGATACGACCGTGAGGCGATCCCCGGAGCGGACCTCAAAAACCACGTCTTCGGGCAAACCGCCCGGTTTCTCCATCTGCACACCGCCCCAGGCAATCACCCCGCCCACGAAAGTCATGGCCAGAATCAGAAGCGTTATCGCGTTAGAGGCAAAGTGGCGTACCAATTTCGAACTACCCGTCCAGTCTCCCAAAAACCACCGACGCATTCGTTCCGCCAAACCCGAACGAATTCGACAAGGCAATGTCGACGTCACGCCTGACGGCCTTCTTCGGTGCGAGATCAAGCATTGGCGTCACATCGGGATTGTCAAGGTTGAGGGTTGGCGGGGCAATCTGGTCGCGGATCGCCAGGATCGAGAATATCGCCTCGATCGCGCCCGCCGCGCCCAGCAGGTGACCCGTTGCCGACTTGGTCGAAGACATCGTCGCCCCCGCTGCGTGGTCGCCCATCAGCCGTTCAACTGCCGCCAGTTCGATCGTGTCCGCCATGGTCGATGTCCCGTGGGCATTGATGTAATCCACATCCCTGGCCGCGATACCCGCACGCGCAAGGGCCGCTTCCATCGCACGGTATCCGCCATCGCCGTCAGCGGCGGGAGCCGTGATGTGATAGGCGTCGCCCGACAACCCGTATCCCAGGACTTCGGCGTAAATATTCGCGCCGCGCGCCCGCGCGTGGTCTATTTCTTCCAGCACCACGACGCCGGAACCTTCGCCCATCACGAACCCGTCCCGGTCCCTGTCATAGGGGCGCGAAGCCGCCTTTGGATTGTCCGACCATGCCGTCGAAAGCGCCTTGCACGCATTGAACCCGGCAATTCCGATCTCTGAAATGGGGGCTTCGGCACCGCCTGCCACCATGACATCGGCATCCCCCAGCCCGATCAGCCGTGCCGCATCGCCAATGGCATGCGCGCCGGTGGAACATGCCGTTACCACCGCGTGGTTCGGCCCCTTGAAACCGTAACGGATCGAGACCTGGCCCGACGCCAGATTGATCAGCGATCCCGGAATGAAAAACGGCGAAACCCGCCGCGGGCCACGTTCTTTCAGCGTGATCGCCGTCTCGGCGATCGACGTCAGCCCGCCGATGCCCGAGCCAAGCATCACCCCCGTGCGCAAACGTTCGCTTTCGTCCTCTGGCTTCCAACCCGCGTCAGAGACCGCCTGCTCCGCCGCCGCGACACCATAAAGGATGAAATCATCGACCTTGCGGCGGTCTTTCGCGCTCATCCAGTCGTCGGGATTGAAACTGCCGTCGCTTCCATCGCCAAGAGGAACCTCGCAGGCGTAATGCGTCGCAAGATGACCCGCGTCGAACCGGGTGATCGTTCCCGCGCCCGATTTTCCGGCCAGCAGGGCCTGCCAGCTTTCCTTGACACCGCAGGCCAGCGGCGTGACCATTCCCAATCCGGTGACCACCACACGACGCATGAGAAACCCTCTTATTGCTGCCTCATTCCAGCGGTGATACACGGTATGTGCGCGCAGGGGCAAGCCCCGGCTCGCGCCATTTTTCACGCTTCGGCATTAATCCAAAAGCCCCCTGTCGACGCGCCGGAATTCAGATGAATTCCGCAACGGGTTCCGGGGTGGGTTGCGCCAGGCCAAGAGCTTCCTCAAGATCGATTGCCTTGCTGAACAGGGCGCGTCCGACGATGGCGCCGGAAATGCTGCCCATGTATTTCAGGCGTGAAATGTCGTCGATGGTCTTGACCAGACCGCTGGCAATCACTGGCGAGCGGGCCAGATCGGCCAGCGCCGTGATCCGTGCCAGGGGCGCCTCGCCCTCGCCGATGTCGCTGTCGATATCCGTGAACAGAACGGCCGCCAGCGGGATGCCGTCAAAAGCCTTGAGAAAATCCTCAGGCCGGATCGCGCTTTGCGTCTTCCATCCGTCTGTCATGATCCAGCCATCCATGACGTCGACTGCAACGACGATCTGGTCGGGATATTTTCGCGCCGCCTGAAGGATGAAAGCGGGGCTGAGAACCGCCGCCGTGCCGATCACGACACGACCCGCGCCCCATTCCATCCACGCATCGATTTGCTCCATCGTGCGGATGCCACCGGCCACCTGAACCGAAAGACCGGCATGCCTGATGATGCTCTTGACGATGTCCTCGTTGTTGCCGCGCCCCGCCACCGCGTCAAAGTCGGTGACCTGCATCCACCCGGCACCGTCCCGCGAAAACGCGCACGCCTTTTCAACGGGGTCCACATGCCAGATCTGGGGCTGTTCAAGGTCGCCCCGCCTGAGGCTGACACAGCGCCCGTCCTGCAGTTCAATCGTTGGATAAAGGATCATCGCACGCTCCGTATAACCAGGGATCAGGCGCCGGGGCCGCAGCCCACAACACCCGTTATCGCAGAAAACCGTCGCGGCTGCAAATCACGCCACCAACCGGTGGCCAGTCGCAAATACGTGTCTGAATCGAAAAAAGGCGCCGATCAGCGCCCTTTTCCAGCAATTCAGACGGCTTTGCTTCAGGACGCTTCGGTAATGAACTTCACCGCGTCGCCAAAGGATTGGATCGTCTCCGCCGCATCGTCGGGGATTTCAATGCCGAATTCCTCTTCAAAGGCCATGACCAGTTCGACGGTATCAAGGCTGTCAGCGCCCAGATCGTCGATGAACGAGGCCCCCTCGGTCACTTTGTCTTCGTCAACACTCAGGTGCTCGACAACAATTTTCTTCACGCGATCTGCGATGTCGCTCATTTTCAAGTCCTCATAGTTGCGGGATCTTTTCCCGTTTCAATGGTCTGGCCGCGAGAGGGCCGCATCAATTGCCCCGTTACGGGCGAATCCGCTGAGTGACCATCGTCCTCATGCGCAAAACTGAGCCGCGCTATAACACAATCTTTGCTCGTGGCAAATGGTTTGTGCGTGCGGTTTTCGGTCCGGGCTGGCCCCGCAACCATCCTTGTCGATTTCAGAGCGAAACCGGTCCCTTCCCAGGAGAATTGCGGATATCATTGCCCAAAGTTAAGCCGATATCGCCGCGATACAAGGCCAAAACCCGGATCGGCGCGACGATTCCCGCCTGCGGTCGGATCAACGGCAAAGAAAACCGGCGACATCCTGAAAGCGATGTTCTAACCCAGAGGTGAAGGCAAACCGATCAGAAGGTCGTTCAAGGGAAAATGTTGAAACCCAATCTTTTTGTACTGGGCGCACCAAAATGCGGCACGACCTCCCTGGTGTCATGGCTGGGGCAACACCCGGAAATATTCGTGTCCCCAAAAAAGGAACCCCATTTTTTTTACACACCCCACCGGAGAAAACCCATTTCTCAGGCGCGATACCATGATTACTTCAAGGGCGCGACAGGGGCCCACCGGTACCTTGCCGAGGCATCGGTCTGGTACCTGTTCTCGCGGCAGGCCGCGCCGCGTATCCTGGCCTACAACCCAAAGGCGCGCTTCATCGTCTGCCTTCGCAATCCCGTGGACATGTTTCCCTCGCTCCACGCGCAACAGGTTTTCGCCGGGCTGGAGGGCGAAAAGGACATGGAAAAGGCATGGAACCTGTCCGACGCGCGGCTTGCCGGGGGATTTCGCGGGATCAGAAAGATCAAGGGCCGTGGCGACCCGACCCACATGGCCTATCAACACAGTTGTCTTCTCGGGCAGCAGGTACAAACACTGCTCGGGCAGGTTCCCCGCAGGCAAATCAAGTTTCTTCTGATCGAGGACATGCGCGACAACGCCGCCGGCACGCTGCGCGGAATCTGTGATTTTCTTTCGATCGAAGACAGGTCCAGATCCACTGACTTCGTCGTGTTGAACACCGCCCAAAAACCACGCAGCCGGAAGATCAACAAACGTCTGGAGTGGCTGGAGCGCAACCGCCTGTTGCCAAGGTCCGCGCTTGACGCCCTTTTCAGGGCCAACGCCGGAACAGCGGAAAAACCAAAGCTTCGCGAGGCATTCAAAACTGAACTTCGCGACCATTTCCGGCACGATACGCAGCTCTTGCAGGATCTGATAGACCGGGATCTGTCCGCCTGGCTGAACGCCTAACGGTGGCTTGCCCTCAGATCATCGCCATGCCGCCGTTTACATGAAGCGTCTGACCCGTGACATAGGCCGCCTCGTCTGAGGCAAGGTAAAGTGCCGCAGCGGCGATTTCCGCGGCATCCCCCATGCGGCCTGCGGGAATGGCGCCCAGAATGCCTGTCTTCTGCGCATCGTTCAGCTTTTCGGTCATGGCCGTGGCAATGAAACCCGGTGCGATGCAGTTGACCGTGATCCCGCGCGAGGCGACCTCGGCCGCGATGGATTTTGACAGACCCACCATCCCGGCTTTTGAGGCCGCGTAATTTGCCTGCCCCGGATTGCCGGTTGTTCCGACGACCGATGAAATATTGATGATTCGGCCCCAACGGGCCTTCATCATGCCCCGGATGGCGCCGCGGCAAAGGCGCATGGTGGATGTCAGGTTGATGTCCAGCACGCTTGCCCAGTCTTCATCCGACATCCGCATGAAAATGTTGTCTCGCGTCAGGCCCGCATTGTTGACAAGAATATCGAGCGATCCCATGGCGGCAACGGCTTGGGACGGCAGGGCGGCCACGGCTTCGGCATCGCCAAGGTTGCAGGGAAGGACATGAGCGTTGTCGCCAAGCCCGGCGGCCAGTGCGTCCAGCGGCTCCAGCCTCGTGCCGGAAAGCCCCACGGTCGCACCCGCGCCATGCAACGCGGTTGCAATCGCCCCGCCGATCCCCCCCGAAGCGCCGGTCACCAGTGCATTTTTTCCCGTCAGATCAAACATTTCAATTCCCTTGTTCAAGTTCGGCCGCAGCCGATGCAACATCGTTTGGCTTGCCGACATTCCGACAAGCCGCGTCCCGGTTGATCCGCCGGATCATGCCTGAGAGCGCCTTGCCCGCCCCGATTTCATAAAAGGTATCCACGCCCTGTTCCGACATGTAGGCGACAGACTCGCGCCAGCGCACCGCCCCTGTGATCTGCTCGATCAGCAGGGAGCGAATCTCGTCAGGGTCACGGATCGCGCTTGCCTTTACGTTCGCAACCAACGGCACGCGCGGCGGATTGATCGTCACCTGAGCAAGCGCCTCTGCCATCACCTCGGCGGCGGGCGCCATAAGCGCGCAATGGAACGGCGCGGAAACGGGAAGGATCACCGCGCGTTTCGCGCCTTTTGTTTTGGCGATATCGACGGCTCTCTGGACAGCTGCCTTCTCACCGGAAACCACGACCTGACCGGGGTCGTTGTCGTTTGCAGCCTGACAGACCTGCCCTTGCGCGGCTTCGCGGGCAACCTCGGTCGCGGCCTCGAACCCCAACCCAAGCAGAGCGGCCATTGCCCCCTGCCCCACAGGAACGGCCGATTGCATCGCCTTGCCGCGTGTCCTGAGCAACCTTGCCGTGTCGGCCAGACCGATCGCCCCGGCCGCGCAAAGGGCGGAATATTCACCCAGTGAATGCCCGGCAACGAATTGCGCGCGCTCTAGTGAAACGCCTTCGCTTTCCAACGCACGCAAAGCCGCGATGGACGTCGCCATCAGCGCGGGCTGGGCATTCTCGGTCAATGTCAGTTCGGCAATGTCGCCGTCGCGGATAAGCCCCGACAGATCCTGCCCCAGAGCATCATCGACCGCATCGAAAACTTGTCTGGCCGCCGGATAGCTCTGCGCCAGATCCAACCCCATGCCGATCGCTTGCGCACCCTGGCCTGGAAATACAAATGCTGACCCCATGTTGCCCTCCTTGAACGTTACCCGTCCCTGACGTCTAAAGCGTTTCGCGTTTGATCCGGACCACAGAGCGCACGTGAAACGCACGCGGTTTCATGGGCTTGACCATATTAGCAGGGCCTCGGGTTGATGGAGGTCGTGCGCAAACGGCTATAGCTTTCGCGGGTCAGGCCGTCCAGATGAAAAAACAGGCGCCAAGGGGCGCCCGTTTGCCTTGGGAGGGGTCGGTTCGCTTAGCCGAAAAGCAAATCCTCTGCCTGACCACCGGTGACATAGTCAAACGCGCCGAGCGAGCCGGTGGTATACCCGCCACCTCCGCCGCCCGTGCCACTGCTGGTGCCCGTATTTGACGTACCACTATCACTGGTACCGCTGCTGCTTGTACCGCCGCTGCTTGTACCACCACCGGTACCGCTGTCACCGCTGTCGTCGCTATCGTCATCGGCGCCGTCATCATCGGAACCGTCATCATCGGCACCGTCGTCAGTGGAACTGTCGTCATCGGCACCGTCGTCAGTGGAACTGTCGTCATCGGCGCCGTCGTCAGTGGAACTGTCGTCGGAAGAACTGTCCCCCGAGGTACTGGTGCCGCTGGTATCACCGCCGCCGCTTACGCTTCCACCGCTGCCGTCATTTGTCGCGCTGGAGGATATTCCCCGATAGCCCGACAATGTCGCCTGCCGGTCGTTGGCCAGAAACTCCGCCCCGTTGGAATATGTTCCGACAGCAAGCAGCGCCATGACCACGACACCGCCCATGATGACAACTTCATCCGTGGAAACAGCGCCAACTTCGTCATTTACAAAATTGCGTATCACGGCTTTCAGGCGGTGTCGGCCTTGAGCTTTATGGTCCATTGTCTCAAATCCTCGCTCGCCCCAGCCCAGATTTGTACACGCATTTTTCCGCACGCGACGGAAATAACCGTATGTATCTAGATACCATCAAAACGGCGGAACTGTGGCAGGATCTTGGCATTTACGGTCAATTGCAAAGAACACGCCGGTTTGCCAGGTGCAGGGCGTGGACCTCTGAACCGCGACAAGGGGCGCACTGCACCAATTTTGACATTTCCGCGCCCGACGACGGAAACGCGTGATACATCAAAAGGCCGACAAGATCAGGAGTCATTTTTCTGATCCTCGTGCTCGTCGTCCTTCTTGTCCTTGGATTCACTTTCTTTCTTGGTGGATTTCGAAGGTTTCAGGGATTTCACCAGCTTCTTGGCGGAACTGTAATCGGCCTTCGCGGTTTTTGCGCTGGATTTTGCTGCCGCATAGGTCGCCCGCGCGGCGGTCAGCGTGGCCAGCGCGTCCGCCTTTTGCGATTTCGGGGCAGCCTTATAGGCGGCAAGCGCCGCTTTCACCGCAGCCTTCGCCTCCTTTTGCGCCGTTTTTTTGGTTTTCAGGGCTGCCTTGGCCTTGTTCATCAGCGCCACTGCCGCCTCGTAAGGTGATGTGGTCGTAACCGTGTCACCAAACGAGTCAAACCACCCCGAGCCGGAGGCGACGATATCGCTCATGCCGGTTGTGGTTGTATCTATTGCGTTCGCTTGGGACGAGATACCGGGGGAAAGATTGGCGACAGTGATCATTCCAAACGTGGATATAACACCCAGGATCACAACGAATTCCACCGTCACCGCACCGTCCTGAGCAAGCAAATACTTGCCCACGATTTTGCGAAATCTGCTCATGCCACCCTTCCCTTCCGAGATCGGATGCCAAATGCCTTGTTCCTTTGGTTTATCAAAGCACCCGATGCACCACTTAAGCGCGCACATTCGAGCAGAATTATGACAAATGTTGGGTTTTTCCTCTTTCGGTTGCGGCCCTTGGACGCCGCAAGCGTGAAAACTTTGCCCCAAAGGCACAGGCAGCGCGCCGAAGAGACGAGAATTCACTTGCGCCGGGGACCGCACGCACTATAACGCGTCATCTTTCGCAAACATCTCGACGCGAACGCCTCTCGTATGCGGCCAGCGAAAGATCACCGGGCCGACATTTTGAAGCACGCTTGAAAAGGAAATAGTCATGGCGCTCTACGAGCATGTTATGATTGCGCGGCAGGATCTGTCCAACGCGCAAGCCGAAGGACTGGTCGAACATTTCGGCGCGGTCCTGGCTGACAATGGCGGCAAGGTCGTTGACAGCGAATACTGGGGCCTGAAGACCATGGCCTACAAGATCAACAAGAACCGCAAAGGGCATTATGCCTTTCTGAAATCCGACGCCCCCGCGCCGGCCATTCAGGAAATGGAACGTCTGATGCGCCTGCATGACGACGTGATGCGGGTTCTGACGATCAAGGTCAAAGCCCACGAGGAAGGCCCGTCGGTCGTTCTGCAAGCCAAGAATTCCCGTGACGAGCGTGGCCCCCGCGGCCCCCGTCGCGATTGATCAGGAAAGGACGATAAACCATGGCAAACAAACCATTTTTCCGCCGTCGCAAATCCTGTCCGTTTTCCGGCGATAACGCGCCGAAGATCGACTACAAGGACACCAAGCTGTTGCAGCGCTACATTTCGGAACGGGGCAAGATCGTGCCCAGCCGGATCACCGCCGTTTCGGCCAAGAAACAGCGCGAGCTTGCCCGCGCCATCAAACGCGCGCGCTTTCTGGCGCTGTTGCCTTACGCCGTGAAATAAGGAGAAACGACAATGGATGTTATCCTTCTTGAACGCGTTGCCAAGCTTGGCCAGATGGGCGAAGTCGTCTCGGTCAAACAGGGTTACGCACGCAATTTTCTGTTGCCCCAGGGCAAGGCTCTGCGGGCGACCGACGGCAACATCAAGCACTTTGCAACGCAAAAGGCGCAGCTGGAGGCCCACAACCTCGAAGCCAGGGGCGAAGCCGAGGCGATCTCGGGCAAACTCGACGGTCAACAGTTCGTCGTGATTCGCTCGGCCTCCGATGCAGGTTCGCTCTACGGTTCGGTGACCAACCGCGATGCGAGTGACGCGGCGACCGATGGCGGCTTTACGATCGACAAGAAGCAGGTCGTCCTTGATCGTCCGATCAAGGAACTTGGCCTTCACAGCGTGACGATCGTGCTTCATCCCGAAGTTTCGTGCAGGATTGAAATCAATGTTGCACGATCTGACGAGGAAGCCCAATTGCAGGCGTCGGGCAAGTCGATTCAGGATCTTGCCGCCGAAGCCGAGGCCGAGGCCGAGTTTGAAATCGCTGAGCTTTTTGACGATATGGGCGCAGCCGCGCTCGATGATCTCGAAGGCGCCGAAACCGCGGATGATACGGCCCCTGCCGACCCCGCAGATGCAGGCGAAGCCGGGGACGAAACCGAAAGCTGACCCCGCTTTCCTGACGACGACATCAGGGCCGCGCGGGACACCCGGACGCGGCCCTTTTCATTTTCACGAAAATTTGCACCCGTTTTTCGGGTGTTTTGCTATGCTGTGGCACCCATGAACAGGAGCACAGCCATGCTATTTCCCACACGGATGATCGCCGCGACGGCGTTGATCCTCGTCCCGCTTGGCGCATTTGCCGTCGGAACGGACACTTCCGACACGCCAAAGCCAACGGAAACGACCACGGAATGCGAAGACGGCCAGATCTGGGACAAGGAGCTTAAAGCTTGCGTCGATCCCGAGGAAAGCCGCCTGGACGACAACGGTCTTTTTGACGCGGCGCGGGAACTGGCCTTTGCCGGACAGTACGAAAACGCAATCACCGTGCTTTATCAGGCCAGGAACAGGAACGATCCGCGCATTCTCAACTATCTTGGCTATACCAATCGGCAAGCCGGCAGGATGGAGGTCGCTTTGGGGTATTACCGTCAGGCGTTGGCGATTGATCCCGATTATGTCCTTGCACGCTCGTACATGGGTCAGGCGCTGGTGATCCTTGGGCGGTTGAGCGAGGCCGAAGACCAGCTTTTGGAAATCCGCGCGCGCAGCGGGCAGGGAACATGGGCGGAGGCCGCCTTGTCAAACGCGCTGAGCGATGCGGGTTTTCGATCCAGCTACTAGCGCCTGTTGAGTATCACTGATGCCCTTTGCACCCCGGATTGCCTGCAATCCGGTTCGCGCCCGGCCCCGTCCACCAACAACCGTTTGCGACACAGCGCGGCGGATTCCGGACGGAAAACCCGAAACCATGCCGTAAGCTTTGCCTGGAACGAAAGAGCAAAGATCGACATGAAACAGCATTACCGCGACATCCGCAAGATCGACCCCACCAGGGGGACGCAACTGGGCGACGGGACGCCCAACAATATGGACCGGATCGAAATCGGCCCGACACAGCTGGCGTTCAGTGAATGGAAAGACGCGGGGCTTGCCCTGCCCGACCTGCCCAAAATGCGCGAATACCGCTGGAAACGCCTGACCCGGCACATCGTCAACCGCGGTTACGGCGGTTTGCTGATGTTCGATCCGCTCAATATCCGCTACGCGACCGACAGCACCAACATGCAGCTTTGGAACACCCACAATCCGTTTCGCGCAGTACTCTTGTGCGCGGACGGCTACATGGTGATCTGGGATTACAAGAATTCGCCCTTTCTGGCCGCCTTCAATCCTCTGGTACGCGAGCGCCGTTCAGGTGCTTCGATGTTCTACTTTTCAACGGGCGACAAGGGCGAGGATGTGGCCGATACATTCGCCAACGAAGTGCGTGATCTGATGCGCGAACACGCCATGGGCTCGATGAAGCTCGGCGTTGACAAGATCATGGTTGCCGGGCTGCGCGCGCTTGAGAGCGCCGGAATGCCGGTGATGGAGGGCGAGGAGGTCACGGAAAAAGCCCGCTCGATCAAAGGCCCGGACGAAATTCTGGCCATGCGCTGCGCCCATGACGCCTGCAACAAATCCGTGGCCGCCATGCACCAGGCCGCCCAACCCGGCCTTTCAGAAGACGCGATCTGGGCGGTTCTGCACGCTGAAAACATCAAACGCGGCGGGGAATGGATCGAAACCCGTCTGCTGGCAACCGGCCCGCGCACCAATCCATGGTTTCAGGAATGCGGCCCGCGCGTTCTGCAAAACAACGAAATCCTGTCTTTTGACACCGACCTGATCGGGTCTTACGGGATCTGCATCGACATTTCGCGCAGTTGGTGGATCGGCGACGAAAAGCCCCCCAACAGCATGATCTACGCCATGCGTCACGCGCATGAGCACATCATGACCAATATGGCGATGCTGAAACCGGGCGTCAGCTTCCGCGAGCTCACCTTCGGAGGGCACCGGTTGGACGATCAGTTCGACGCGTTGAAATACAGCTGCAAGATGCACGGCGTCGGGCTTTGCGACGAATGGCCGTCGATCGCCTACCCCGACCGATGGGTCGAAGGAGCGTATGACTACGTTCTTGAACCCGGAATGGTGCTGTGCGTCGAAGCTCTGGTGGGGGCCGAGGGGGGGGCGTTCTCGATCAAACTGGAAGATCAGGTTCTGGTGACGGAAACCGGATACGAAAACCTGACAACCTATCCGTTCGACCCGGCCCTGATGGGGGAAAATTAACGCCTCTCCCATAAGTTTGTAACAGGATTTCACCTTGCCGTGACCAAAGGGGCCGCGTTCTTGTGCGCTTGCGTCCGCGCGCCCATTCTTGCACCAACACGAACCGGAGGATCAGGAAAAAATGCCGAGCGAGAAAATCACCTTCAAGGGCCATTCCGGCGACATGCTGGCTGCAAGACTTGACACCCCTGACGGGCCGGAGCTGGCCTGCGCAGTGTTCGCCCATTGCTTTACATGTTCCAAGGATATCCCGGCAGCGCGACGTATCTCTCAGCGGCTTGCGTCCATGGGCATATCGGTTCTGCGGTTTGATTTCACAGGCCTGGGACATTCAGGCGGGGAGTTTGCCAATACCGGTTTTTCCAGCAATGTGAGCGATCTGGTAAAGGCGGCTGATTTCATGCGCGAGCGTGGTCGCGCGCCGACGCTGATGATCGGCCATTCCCTTGGCGGGGCTGCCGTTTTGAAAGCTGCCGGGGACGTTCCGGAAATCAAGGCGGTCGCCACCATCGGTGCGCCTTTCGATCCGGCCCACGTCGTTGACAATTTCGGCAGTTCGATCGCGGAAATCCGCGAAAAGGGTGAGGCCGAGGTTTCGCTGGCCGGTCGCCCCTTCACCATCAGGAAATCGTTTCTGGATGATGTTGATCAGGCCCAGTTGGCCCCGGCGATCGGGTCGCTCAACGCGGCCTTGCTGGTCATGCACGCGCCACGCGATGCCACGGTCGGGATTGACAATGCTTCCGGCATATTTCTGGCGGCCAGGCATCCGAAAAGCTTTGTAACGCTTGATGACGCCGATCATCTGATTTCGCGCGCCGAAGATGCCGAATACGCCGCCGAGGTGATCTCGACCTGGGCCGGGCGGTATCTGGGCATCCGCCAGCCCTCGCCCCCGCCCGGCGCGCCCGAAGGCATTGTGCGTGTGGCGGAGGCTGATCCTGACGGGTTCCTTCAGGATATCAACGCCGGTCCCGTCCTTCACGCGCTGGCGGACGAACCGCTGACCTATGGCGGCACCAATCGCGGCATGTCACCCTATCAGTTCCTGTCCGCAGGGCTTGGGGCCTGCACCTCGATGACCGTGCGCATGTACGCACGCCGCAAGAAATGGCCGCTGACGCATGTTTCGGTCGATATTACACATGACAAGGTCCATGCGCAGGATTGCGAGACCTGCGAAACCACCGAAGGCAAGATCGACCGTTTTACACGCCGGATATGTCTTGAGGGCGACCTCAGCGAAGATCAGCGCCAAAGCTTGCTGGCCATTGCCGACAAATGCCCGGTTCACCGCACGTTGCACGCGGAAATCGATATCGTGACAACGCTCGATCCGCCGTGATGCCCTAAAACGGCAAGGCCCGCATTTGCCGGAAAACACGCGCACCCATTGTGATCGCCGCCAGTGCCAGCCCAACGACCAGCCCGGACCACACTCCATAGCCGCCGAACTCAAACACGAACCCCAGCGTGTAGCCCGCCGGCAGGGCCACGACCCAGTAACTGAAGACCGCAAGCATCATCGGAACGCGCGTATCCTGAAGGCCACGCAACACCGAAAGCGCGATGACCTGCATCCCGTCGACGATCTGAAACGCGGCCGCAACCACAAGCAACCCCACGCCATAGGCGACGATTGCAGGGGATGCCGGGTTCGCCGCGTCCAGAAACAGACCGATCAGCATCTCGGGCACCAGTAGAAACGCCGACACCACGACGACCGCGAACCCCACCTGCAAAGCCCCCACAGTGACCGAGGCCCGCCAGATGCCCGTCCGATCCCGCCGCCCCAGGGCATTTCCCACGCGGATCGTCCCCACATTGGCCAGACCCAGATATACCATGAACGACATCGAGGCGATCTGGATCGCAATCCCGTGGGTTGCCAGTTCGCGCGTACCGATCCACCCCATCATCACGGCGGACGCGGAAAACAGGCCCACCTCGGCAAGCATCGTCGCCCCGATCGGCCAGCCCAGCCGGAAGACCTCGAAGAACGCAGGCCAGTCTGACCGCCAGATGCGCGTGAACACCCCATAGGCACGCAGTTGCGGCTGGTATTGCGCATAAACCGCCAAAACCAGAAACGTGACCGAGGCCGACGCGATCGACGCAATCGCCGCCCCGCGCACCCCAAGTTCAGGCGCCCCCCAATTGCCGAAGATCAGGGCGTAGTTGGCCAGCACATTGGCAATCGCCCCCAAAATCGTGCCCCAAAGCACCCAGGCGGGGCGCTCCAGTGCCGAAACATAGCTTTTCAGGACCATGATCAACATCGCCGGGAACATCCCCCATTGCGCGATTCGCATATAATCCTGCCCGATCTGCGCGATATGGGGGTCTTGCCCGATCGCAACCATCAGCGCCTTGAAATACCACAGAACCGGCATCAGCGCCGCGCAGTACAAAACCGATATCCACAGCCCCATCCGCACGACCCGGCGCACCTGCCGCTGATCCCCCTCGCCCTCGGCACTGGCCGCCATGGGCATGACCGCCATCGCAAACCCCGAACCCACAAGGAAAAAGACAAAAAACACCGAGCCCGCCAGCACGATCGCGGCAAGCGCATCCACGCCGTACCAACCCACCATGATCGTGTCGGTCAGCGTGATCGACATCTGGGCAACATGGGAAAGGATGATCGGCAAACCCAGCACCAGGGTCGCCTTTAAGTGGCCCGAATACGGCAGGGGTTCAGTGCGCGTTTCCATCCGGTTTGCATATGCGAGCAAACCATCGCCCGCAATCACCAATCAGCGTTTGCGCGCAACCAGATCAATCAGCGCGGACATGCCGGAATGCCCGGCGCCCTCGTCAACTTCGCGGTCATAGGCTTCAAGGCGCAGAATCTCCATGTCGCCAAAGGAACGCGCCAGCAAATCGGTCGTGTACATATTCCCGGCACAGGGCGGCCCGCCGGTCCCGTAAGCCAGTTGTTCGGGACGATAGCCGTGCAACAGCAACACCCCTCCGGGTTTCAGCGTCTTTCTGAGGCCGTTGAATATATCGTCGCGAAAACCCGGTTCGGCAAACTGGATGAAGATCGCCGCGACCAGATCGTAAACGCCCTCCTCCCAGTCCCAGACACGCAAATCCGCAAGGCGGAAATCAACCCGTGCCTCGCGCGCCATCGCCAACCCGCGTGCCTTGTCAATCGCCACGTCCGAGGCATCCTGTGCCGTCACCCGCAATCCCTGCGAGGCCATGTAAACCGAATTCCGCCCCTCGCCATCGGCAATGGCCAACGCGCGCTGACCACGTTTCAGATACGCGCGCTGATCCACCAGGAACCGGGCCGGCTCGGTCCCGAACAAGAACCCCGGCGCGGCGTAACGCGCGTTCCACATCGCCAAACCCCTTTTTCTTTGTGGCGAAAATATCCTCGCCGAAGGCAATCCCGCCCCATCAAAGCGGGACAGCGCGGGACACAAGATCGCGCCACTTCAGCCAAATACCCGTCCAAGCGCGACATCGATCGCGTTGACGATCTCGTCGATATTCTCCGCCGTCGCAATCAGCGCCGGGCTGAGGCAAAGCGTGTTGTTCAGCCCGCCGTCAAGCGAGCGGTTGGTCATGCCGATGATGACACCCTGCGCCAGAACCTCGCCCAGAACGGCGGCAACCTTCGCCTCGGGCATGGGTTCCCGGGTTTCACGATCCACAACCAGTTCGGCGCCACAAAACAGGCCCTTGCCACGCACATCGCCAATGACGTCATGCCTGGCCATCAGACCGTTCAGCCCGGCCATCAGGCGTTCGCCCATGGCGGTGACGTTTTCCAGCAGGTTTTCGTCCTCGATGATCTGCATGTTGACGAGTGCGGCCGCCGGTCCGGCCGTGCAGCCGCCAAAGGTCGAAACATCGCGGAAGTAATCCAAAGGATCATCCGGGTTGTCCTTGAACATGTTGAACACGCGCTCGGTCGTCACCGTGCAGGAAATCGCCGCATAACCGCTGGCAACCCCCTTGGCCATGGTCACGAAATCAGGTTCGATGCCGTAATGCTGGTAGCCGAACCATTTTCCCGTGCGGCCCAGACCACACACGACCTCGTCGATATGCAGCAGAACATCGTATTTGCGGCAAATCTCCTGCACACGCGGCCAATAGCCGTCGGGGGGTGTGATCACACCCCCGCCCGCCGTCACCGGTTCCAAGACAAGCGCTCCGACCGTGTCCGGGCCTTCGCGCAGGATCACATCCTCGATCGCGTTTGCAGCGGCAATACCATAGTTTTCCGCGTCCGGATACTGATTGCGATATTCAAGACAATGGGGAACCTCGACAAAGCCCGGTGTAAGCGGACCGTATTGATGGGCGCGCTGTGGCTGGCCCGAAGTTGACAGCGTGGTAATCGTCGTTCCGTGATAGTCACGGTCACGATACAGGATCTTGTATTTCTTCCCGCCATATTTCTTGTGCGCAATCTGGCGCACCATTTTATAAACCTTTTCATTGGCTTCCGAGCCAGAGTTCGAGGTGTAAACCCGGCTCATCCCCGGCATTTTCTCGAGCAGTTTCTCAACAAACTGCGAACCGGGAATCGACCCTGCCGTCGCGGCGAAATAATTCAGCTTGACCAGTTGATCACGCACCGCATCGGCAATTTCCGTGCGCCCATAGCCCACATTGACCGTCCAGACACCGCCCGAGACTGCATCCAGATATTTCCTGCCCCTGGCGTCCCAGACATGAATGCCCTTGCCCTCGACGATCACCATCGGATCGACGGTCTCATACTTTTTGTGGGGGCTGAGATGATGCCAGACATGGGCGCGGTCGGTTTCGACGATATGCTCCATATCGTTGGTGTAAAAGCCTGATTCCATTTCATTCGTCCTTCTACTGTGGCCCCGGCGCGTTTCAACTGTAAGACTTCATAACGCTAAGGTATTGATATTAAACGCGTAAGTGCCGTCACTCTGTTTTGCCATATTCTTGATCTGGCGGACACTACGGGTGTACCCCGCGCTCGCCTCCATGTAAAAGAGTGGCGGAATGCGGGCAAACGCGATAGGTCCAGTTCTCTTCGTGGATAAGACCAGATTCCCGCCAGCGACGCAACAACACATCTACGCCGGTTTCAAAAAACTGACCGCGCGCGGTCAAGGCGCGAAAACGGCGCCAAATTGAAAAGCTGGCACCCGCCTCAGGCGATCTCAGCCTTGCCCCTATGGGGCGCAAAATGTTCTAATCCCCCCAAACCAAAACCAAAGAATCGACCGAGCATGAGCCCCAACGACCTCCTTGCCCCCTCACGTGCCCAGAGCACCTACACCGCCAGCGACATCGAGGTGCTCGAAGGACTGGAACCGGTGCGAAAACGTCCCGGCATGTATATCGGGGGCACGGATGAGCGCGCGCTCCACCATCTTGTGGCCGAAGTTCTGGACAATTCCATGGACGAGGCCGTGGCCGGTCATGCCACCCGGATCGAGGTTGAACTGCATGGTGATTTCTCGATTTCGGTCACGGATAACGGGCGTGGCATTCCGGTCGATCCCCATCCCAAATACCCCGACAAATCGGCGCTTGAGGTCATCATGTGCACGCTGCACGCGGGGGGCAAGTTTTCCGGCAAGGCGTATCAGACCTCGGGCGGGTTGCACGGGGTTGGCGTTTCGGTTGTCAACGCGCTCAGCGATCATGTGCGCGTGGAAGTTGCCCGCGACAAGGCGCTCTACGCGCAGGAATTCAGCCGGGGCATCCCGCAATCGGGTATCGAGCAGCTTGGCCCCACCCAGAACCGCCGCGGGACGCGCCTGACCTTCCATCCGGACGCTCAGATTTTCGGCCCTTCGGCACGGTTCAAACCGGCGCGATTGTTGAAAATGGTCCGCTCCAAGGCCTACCTGTTCTCAGGCGTTGAAATCCGCTGGAAATGCGCCCCGGAGGCGCTTGGAAATGAGGACGAAACCCCGACTTCTGCAACGTTTCACTTTCCCGGCGGGCTGGCGGATTATCTGGGCGAGCAGTTGGCGGGTGCCGCGACTTACGCGGACCACCCTTTTGCCGGCAAGGTCAGTTTTGCAGCGAAATTCGGCAATGGCACGGCGGGGTCCGTGGAATGGGCGATCAACTGGACGCCCTCGCGGGATGCGTTCATGCAGTCCTACTGCAACACCGTTCCCACGCCCGAGGGCGGCACGCACGAAACCGGGTTCTGGGCCGCGATCCTGAAAGGTATCCGCGCGTTTGGCGAGCTTTCCGGCAACCGCAAGGCCGCCCAGATCAACCGCGATGACGTGATGGCGGGCGGCTGTGCGATGGTCTCGTGCTTTATCCGCGAACCGGAATTCGTCGGCCAGACCAAGGACAGGCTGGCCACGGTCGAGGCGCAGCGATTGGTCGAAAACTCGGTTCGCGATCACTTTGACAACTGGCTGGCGGCGGACACCAAAGCCGCGGGCGCGATCCTGGATTACCTCGTGCTGCGCTGCGAAGAGCGCCTGCGCCGACGCGCCGAAAAGGAAACACAGCGCAAGTCCGCCACCAAGAAACTGCGCCTGCCCGGCAAGCTGACCGATTGTTCCAACGCCAACCGCGACGGCACGGAATTGTTCATCGTCGAGGGCGACAGCGCCGGTGGCAGCGCCAAGATGGCGCGCGATCGCAAAACACAGGCACTGTTGCCGCTTCGGGGCAAGATCCTCAACGTGCTGGGGGCGGCTTCGGGCAAGATGAACCAGAACAACGAGATCAACGATTTGTGTCAGGCGCTTGGGGTGGGTCTGGGAAGCCGGTTCAACATCGATGACCTGCGCTATGACAAGGTCATCATCATGACCGATGCCGATGTGGACGGCGCCCATATCGCCAGCCTGTTGATGACGTTTTTCTTCACGCAGATGCGGGCGCTGATCGATCAGGGGCATCTTTACCTGGCCTGCCCGCCCTTGTACCGGCTGACGCAAGGCGCCAGGCGCGTTTACTGCACGGACGAGGCCGGGCGCGACCGGTGGCTGGACAAGGGCCTTGGGGGCAAGGGCAAGATCGACATCTCGCGCTTCAAGGGGCTGGGCGAAATGGACGCAAAAGACCTGAAGGAAACCACCATGAACGTGGCAACGCGAAAACTGATCCGCGTGTCCATCGACGAGGACGAGCCGGGCGAAACCGGGGATCTGGTGGAGCGGCTGATGGGCAAGAAACCCGAGTTGCGGTTCCAGTACATTCAGGAGAACGCGCGGTTTGTGGAGGAGCTGGATGTTTGAGGGGGGCCTGGTGAAGCCTGCGCGGGACTTTCTTTGAAAGGCAGACGTCGCAGCGCATTGAAACGTGGGCTAAGAAGACGCCTGAATTGTCGACTCCGTCTGCAACAACATGACGAGAACCCTGATCATTCCCGGCTCCGGGCAATAATCCAGCGAATGGAACCGAACGGTCACGCCCGACCTTGGAGGGTGCAAAGCGCCCTCCGGGGGGAGGTCGGGCGCTGACCGGTCCGCACGCGACCCGGTCAAGGGGTGGCCTCATGTTCCGCCACCAACCAACCCAACAAACCGCGTGATCCTGCTTTTCCCCTGTGCTAGCGTCGCGGCATGCGCCTTGCCGTCCTTGCCCTGCTGCTCCTCACCGCCTGTTCGCGCCCGCTGACACGTGGCGAGAGCGCATTTGCAACGTCGCTTTTCGGACCCCAGTTGCAAACCGAAAATGTGAGCGTGGCGTCGTTTCCGGCACTCACCTCGCTGACGCAAAGCCGCCCTGCACGACCGCGTGTTGCGTGTCGCGAACGGATTTGGCCGGCACCGGTTGCGCGGCACGAAACCGTCGAAACCTTCACCGCCGCGTTCGTGACATTCAACCGCATCAACATGGCGGACAAGCTGTTCGCCAAAGACTATCTGCCCCAATATCCAAAGCGCCTGTCCCTGCCCGCCGCCATGCTGATCGGGCACGAGCTGACCCATGTCTGGCAATGGCAAAACCGCAGGCGCACGGGCTATAGCCTCTGGAAAGCCGCGCGCGAGCACCGGCCGGGGACGGACCCTTATCTGCTCGACCTCAAGACCAGAAACGCCTTTCTGGATTTTCCCTACGAACAGCAGGGCGCGATTGTCGAAGAATATGTGTGCTGCCTCAATCTTGACCCACAAGGCCCGCGCACGCACCGACTTCACGCGATGCTGGCGTCGGCCTTTCCCGTGCGCGCAATCGCCGACCGCCTGAAAGGCGTCAACGTGGTTCTGCCCTGGAAGGGCGCAAGAACACGCGGCATCTGCAGCTGACCCCAATGCCCTGAACGATCGGAGACGCCAATGGAGCCCGAAACCCTGAAATACGCCGCGATCATGCTGGCCGCCGGCTTCGGCATTCCGCTGCTCGCCGGATTGAACTCGGCCCTTGGCATCAGGCTGGGCAACCCGGCGGCGGCGGCGGTCCTTTTGTTTCTGGTGGCACTCGGGGCGACGATCGTCGTATTCCTCCTGACTGGCGCGCGGGGATTTGAAAACCTGGCCGGGACGCCGAAACATTTGTTCCTGGCGGGGTTTCTGGTTGCCTTTTATGTCTTGTCGGTCACGTGGATCGCGCCACGATTCGGGGTCGGGAACGCGATTTTCTTTGTCCTTGCGGGGCAGTTGCTGTCAGCCGCCCTGATCGATCATTTCGGCCTTTTCGGGGCCGAGCAGACATCGCTGACCATGACGCGGTCCGGGGGTATCCTTGTCATGCTTCTGGGGATTTTTCTGACCCAAAAAGGCTGACCGCGACAAACGCGCCAGGTCTGTCGCCGACGCCGCCCGGAAGGATCGACCCAAACCCGTGCCTGGTCAGGGGAACCGATCCTTCAGCCAGGCGATGAAAGCCTGCGTGGTTGCATCGCGATTGACCTCGTTCAGCGATTCATGGCGGGTATCGGGCAGAATTTTCAACGTCACGTCGACCAAATCCGCTTCTGACAGGCGCTCGGCCAGGTTTTGCATGTCATAACCCTGGCTGCTGCAGGGATCCGCCCCGCCGCCCTGCACGTGAACCGGCAAATCGCGCGCCAGCACCCCAAGGTTCCCATCGTCCGCCCCGAAATAGACGCCTGCGAGGACATCCAGCCACAAACCGATGCTGGCGGGGAACCCGCACAGCGGGTCTGCGACGTATTTATCGACCTCGTCTTCGTCGCTGGTGATCCAGTCGAAATCCGTCCGGTTCGGCTTGAATTCCCTGTTCCATGCCTCAAACGTCAGCTTGTTGGCGATCGCGCTTGGCTTGGTGCGGCCTTTCACAAGCGCTTCGACGCTCAGAATGATCCGCGACAGGGCGGCAAGGGCACCGGTTTCGACCCCTGCGTTCCAGCAGGCCAGCCCGGCCACCCGGTCCGGATGCCGCAGGGCAAAATTGAGCGCGATGATCGATCCCATGGAATGTCCGAAACACACAACGGGCACGTCGCTTCGCTGCTTGATCAGTTTGTTGACCGCCAGCGTATCGGTAATGACCTTGTCAAACCCTGCCCTGCGCGCAAACACCCCAAGCGGGGCATCGGGCGCGGTGGTTCCGCCATGTCCGCGATGATCGTGCGCGTAAACGGAAAAGCCGGCCTTGTTCAACGCCTCGGCAAAGCGAGCATAGCGTGCGGCATGTTCAGACATTCCGTGGTTGATATGCACCGCCGCGCGCACCCGCCCCGGCGGCATGCGCGAATAGACTTTGATCGTTGCGCCACTGGGGGAGTCCAGTGACGATTCCAGAAATGAATGTGTCATGACTTCAGAATGTCCTGTTTTTCACCCGATTGCCAGCGCGCCAGGACTTGCCGCGCGTCAAGCGGCGTTTTTTGCGACGCGGGCCGGGTTTTTCCGGGTGTCCGGCTGAGCCTTGGTGCCGGAGCGGGTTGACACACGCCATCGACCGTCTTGAAAATGCCACGCGCCTTGTTGTGCGCGTGGTCCGGCGCTTCGTCAATGGAAAGAACGGGCGCAAAGCAGACGTCGCTGCCTTCCATGATCTTGCACCACTGATCGCGGGTCTTCTTCAGAAACGCACCTTCAAGCAGCGCCCGCATGCGAGGCCAGTCCGACCGGTCCATCTGATTCCTGAAATCCTCCGGTTGGACCCCGGTTTTTTCCACCAGTTGGCCATAAAACTGCGGTTCGATCGAACCGATGGCAACGAAACCGCCACAGGCACACCGATAGGTTCCATAAAACGGCGCGCCCCCATCCAACACATTGCTTTGCCGGTCCTCTGACCAGTTTCCGGTTCGGTGCAGACCATAGATCATCGCCATCAGATGGGCGGTTCCATCAACGATGGCCGCGTCCACGACCTGCCCTTTCCCGGATTTGGAGGCTTCCAGCAACGCGCAGACCATGCCAAAGGCAAGATACATCCCGCCCCCGCCGAAATCTCCGAGAAGATTGAGCGGCGGTACGGGTGAATCAGGCGCGCCAATCGCGTGAAGGGCGCCGGAAAGGGCGATATAGTTGATATCATGCCCGGCGGCCGTCGCCAGCGGCCCGGTCTGCCCCCAGCCCGTCATGCGCCCGTAGACCAGCCCCGGAGGATCGTTTTCAAACTGCGCCGGACCCAGACCGAGACGCTCCATCACGCCCGGTCGCATCCCTTCGATCAGACCGTTCGCCGACCGGACAAGACCCCGCGCGGTTTCAAGATCGGCCTGATCCTTGAGGTCCAGTTCCACATAAGGGCGCCCGCGATCCAGGATGTCATAGTCAAGTCCCAGGATATGGCGCGGGTTCCTGCGCGTGATACGAACGACCTCGGCCCCCATGTCCGCCAGCGTCATCGCCGCAAAGGGCGTCGGCCCAAGACCTGCGAATTCCACGATCCGCACACCGCCAAGCGGTCCAGTTGACATCACGCCCCCCCAAAGGATTCGTTTTGCCCGATTTTGGAGGCCCACGTTACGCGTGACAAGGTGATTCCAGTGCCTCCGGACAGGGCAAACAGGAAATCCACAAACCGAACGCCCATGAAATCGAATTGCCTGGAATCGGGTTATCCTCTTGTTTTTATTGTATTTCACGTCCGTCGTTATGACATAACACGTCGCCGAAATTGCCTAACATCGGGGTTTATTGCCAGTTTGGGTCATCGGCAACACAGCCACTTCCGGCAAGCCGCAAACCTCAAGATCGCCACAGGGCGGGAACCGAATAAAACCTTTGAAAGGAAAGACCATGACCAGCAAATTCACAGCAACCGCCGCCGCCGCCGCAATCGCAGTGTCCGGCATGTCCGCAACCCCGGCCAGTGCACTGACGGATGAAGAGGCCTTCGCGCTTTTCCTCGGCATCGCCGCCGCCACCATTCTGGCAAGCGCAACCCCGGCCCCGGCCCCTGTTCCGGCCCCGGTGACACATTCCACCGGTCCCCTGCTCTTGAAACAGACCTATACGGCAAACTTCGACAACGGCACGATCGGCACGCCGGGCGCGGACATCTGGTTTCAGGCCGTCAACCCGACGCACCGCTACCTTAAGCCCCGCAACGGCGCCAAAATGGCGGTCGGCGACCGCTCGAACCGTGGCTACGCCGGGTGCTCGACCGAATCGTTTTCAACGCACCGCGTCAACATCAACCTGATCCCCACCGGGTCTTACGTCTGCATGAAGACCAACGCCGGGCGCATCAGCCAGTTCCGTGTCAACGCCGTTTACGGCGGGGCCTTCAAGAAGATGAAACTGGGCTACACCACCTGGCAATAAGCCTGAACGCAAACCCGAGAAAAAGCGCCCGCCGGAAACGGCGGGCCTTTTTTGTGTCGACCCGTCGGTTTCCGCTCAAAGCGGTCGCAGTCTTCGTTGCCAACCGGGCACCCGTGTCTTAAGCGTCGCCTGACGCGGTCATCAGGGACCGCCGGGGGGTTTGCGGTCATGACGGGAATACTGTTTCTGGGCCTTCTGATCGGGCTGGCCCACGCCTTTGAGGCCGACCACATCGCGGCGGTCGCGGCCCTGGCAAGCGGTCAGTCGGATTTTCGCAAGATCGCGCGATCCGGCGCATTATGGGGGCTGGGGCACACGCTGGTTCTGATGCTGGTCGGCTCGGCCGTTCTGCTGAGCGGCGCGACCTTTGCCGAACAATGGGCCAGCGGGTTGGAGTTTCTGGTCGGCCTGATGCTGCTGGGGCTTGGTGCAAGCGTCTATTGGCGATTGTATCGGGATCGCGTTCATTTTCATCGCCATGTCCACGAGGACGAGGCGCCGCACCTGCATTTTCACAGCCATCGGCACAACCCACGAACCCACGCGCACGCCCACCCCGACCGAGCGGCGCGGCGCAGTCTTTTCGTCGGGGTCATGCACGGGCTGGCGGGATCGGCGGCACTGGTCATGGTGGCGGCGGCCTCGACCCCGACTTTTCTGACGGGTCTGGCCTATTTCGCGGTCTTTGGACTGGGCAGCATCGCGGGCATGGTCGGCGTTTCGCTGTTGCTGGCGCTGCCACTGGCGCTTTCCGCGCGCCTGATGACCCGGGCCAACCGGTTTTTTCAGGTTGCGATCGGCACAACCACAATCGCTGTTGGTGTGGGAACGCTCGTGACCAGTTCGGCGGCCATTCTTCATTGAGGAGCGGGCAAGGCCCCGTGTCAGTCGCTTCACTTCAAAGTTCGCATCATTGATGTTCTTTGCACCCAGGATTGCCCGCAATCCGGTTCAACCCATCCCCGCACGGCGCAGCGTCTGCCCGTGGGGTGGCGCGCACAACGCTTGTTCGGGGCATTTTATTCCAGCAAAGTCCGAACGAACGGGGTGGGATGCGCGACATCGGCGATTGCGCCAGCCCGCCGGGACGGGCCAATCGTCAACGTCGCTTTCAGGCCAGCTCCGGTCTTTCTCAGCCACACA
>CAYXNM010000009.1:0-34977 GCA_964466385.1 uncultured Rhodobacter sp.
GGGGGGCGGGGTCGGGCGCGAACCGGATTGCAGGCAATCCGGGGTGCAATGGACGTTAATGACGTGAACTTTGGCGGAAGGTGACTACGGTAAACGTCGCCCAACTTAGCGGCGGCGGAAGGTCAGGTAGTGGGGCGTGCGCCCCTCTTTCAGGGCTTTTTGCTCGTACCGGGTGGCGATCCAGTCAGGCCATGCTTCGCGCCAGTCAGACGGGCGCTCGGCCTGCCAGTCAAACGCAGCATGGGCGTCAAGCTCGAACAGGGTCTGGCGCACGTAATCCTCGATATCCGTGGCAATCCTGAGCTCGGCCCCCGGTTTCATCGCATCCGCCAGCGGGTTAAGGAATTCCGGCGTCACGAACCGCCTGCGGTGGTGGCGCGATTTGGGCCAAGGATCGGGATAGAGCACAAACGCCTTTTCAACGGAACCGTCAGGCAAAACATCAAAGAGATCACGCACATCGCCGGGATGAATGGCAATATTCTGAACCCCCGCGTCCCTGATTTTCCCCAACAGCATGGCAACGCCGTTGATGTAGGGTTCGCACCCGATGATATTGACGCCGGGGTTTTCTTTCGCCTGATGGACCAGATGTTCCCCGCCGCCAAAGCCTACTTCCAGCCAAAGGGGGTTGTGGTTGCCGAACACTCTGTCCGGCGCGACCGTTTTTCGACCGGGGTTTTCGTTCCAGCCCACATGGGGCACGGTCAATCGCGACAGATCGCTTTCAAGGTATTCTTTTTGACTTGAACGCAGCGACTTTCCGTAGCGGCGACCGTAAAAGTTCCGCCACGGCGCGCCGGTGGGAGAGGTATCCTTGCCCATTCACACAGCCTTTGGAAAATTCCCGTTGCTCACACCCCAGCTTTGAGTGTCTCGGCCAGGTCCGTCTTTTCCCAACTGAACCCGCCATCTGCCTCCGGGGCGCGGCCAAAATGGCCATAAGCGGATGTGCGCTGGAAAATGGGTTTGTTCAGGCCGAGATGCTCGCGGATGCCCCGTGGCGTCAGGTCCATCGCATTGGCAACGGCAGCTTCAATCGCGCTTTCATGCACCTGCCCTGTCCCATGCGTGTCCACATAGATCGACAAGGGCTTGGCCACGCCAATCGCATAGGAAAGCTGCAGCGTGCATTTTTCCGCCAGACCAGCCGCAACCACGTTCTTGGCCAGATACCGCGCCGCATAGGCGGCCGAGCGGTCAACCTTGGTGGGGTCTTTCCCTGAAAACGCACCGCCCCCGTGGGGCGCAGCACCGCCATAAGTATCCACGATGATCTTGCGCCCGGTCAGGCCAGCATCGCCATCCGGGCCGCCGATCACGAATTTGCCGGTCGGATTGACGTGCCATTCGGTCGCCTTGGTGACCCATTCAATGGGCAGAACCTCGCGAATAAAAGGTTCGACCAGCGCGCGCACGTCGTCCGAGGTCATCTTCGCGTCCGTGTGCTGCGTTGACAGCACGATCGAGGTCGCCTCGACCGGATTGCCATCCACATAACGCAAGGTGATCTGGGATTTGGCATCCGGGCCAAGTCCGGAATTGTCGCAGCTTTTGCGAAAATCGGTCAAGCGTTTCAGGATCGCGTGGGCATAATGTATCGGGGCGGGCATCAGTTCAGGCGTTTCCCGAACGGCATAGCCGAACATGATCCCCTGATCGCCCGCGCCCTCGTCCTTGTTGTCGGCCGCATCCACGCCCTGCGCAATATCCGCGGATTGATCGTGCAGGTAATTATGCACGTTCACGGTTTTCCAGTGAAATCCGTCCTGCTCGTACCCAATCTTGTGAACACAGTCGCGAACGATATTTTCGACACTGTCAATGACCGCCTGCGGCCCCCTGACTTCACCGCCGACAACGATCCGGTCGGTGGTGGCGAAGGTCTCGCACGCGACGCGTGAATAAGGGTCTGCGTGCAAAAAGGCGTCCAGAACGCTGTCAGATATCTGATCGCAAACTTTGTCGGGGTGACCCTCGGAAACGGATTCCGAAGTGAAAAGGTAATTTTGTCGGGACATTGGTGCTCCAGTATGAATTGAATTGCCACGTCAGGAAGCCGTTGTGGCATGGTGATGGCCAAGGCGTTAAGGGTGCGCGCCCGAGCGGTCAATCAAAAAATGCGCAATCGACGCCCGGCTGGTATCAGAAGCATGCTCAAAAGAAGCGCCAGAACAGGCCAGTCGCCCGTTTTGCCATAGGGTGTCGGGTCGAGCGGGGCGGGTAAAGGGGCGTCGAGTTTGCCTTCGATCCCCAGGCCAAGGCTGGCCGTGATCCGGCCCTTGGCGTCAATCACCGCCGAAATGCCCGTGTTCGCCACCCGCACCAGCGGCAATCCCTGTTCAATCGCGCGTGCGCGGGCCTGTGCCAGATGCTGCTGCGGCCCGGCAACCCGGCCAAACCACGCGTCGTTGGTGATCTGCAATATCCAGTCGGGCCGGTTTCGCGCGCGTCTGGACAGTTCCGGAAAGATCGCCTCATAGCAGATGAGCGGCAGCACCTGCCCCAAGTCCCCCAGATCAAGAAGGGGTGCCTCGGTGCCGGACGAGAACCCCCCGCCCTGTGCGGCTGCCAGTCCGTAAACGCCAAATCGCGAAAGGATCGAGGCAAACGGAATGTATTCGCCGAACGGAACGAGGCGGGTCTTGTCGTAAACCAGCCTCGAAAGGCCGTCATGCCCCAGGACCGCCATCGAATTGTAATAGCGTGGTCCCTCCAGGCGGCGAATGCCAATGATGGCCTGGGCGTTCGGGCCTGCCGCATCGGCGATGATTTTCTGTAATTGAGGTTGGCGGTCAAGCGCGAACGTCACGGCGGCTTCGGGCCAGATGACCAGATCGGGCGGAACATCGGCTGGTGCGGCGCTCAACTTCAGTTGCCGCCGGAAAAACACCGGCGCATAGTCCGGATCCCATTTCCGGGCTTGTGGCGCGTTTGGCTGGATAAGCCGCAGGTTAACTTTTGCCCCCTGCCCCGGATCGCCGGAGTTTTCCCGAAGGACGCCAAAACCGAACGCGGCCAGAAAAACGCCCGAGGCAACCAGTATTCCGCGCGATTGCCCCCCAGGGAAATGCGGTAACGCGGCAATCACAACCGTGACCATCCCCAGACCATGAGGCCCGATAATCGCGTCAAGCTGCATCAGGGGCGTTTCGATCCAGATATAGGCCAGCAACCCCCACGGAAAACCGGTCAGCGCATAGGACCGCACCAGTTCAGCCAGCCCCAAAAAGGCGACCAGTGCAATGATGCGGGTCGTTTTTTGCGTCCCAAGACCCGTCGCAAGCGCAAAAGCCGCCGCCCAGAACAACGCCAGACCTGCGGCCATCAGGACAAGCGCAAACGGCGCCATCCAGCCGTCGCGCTGGATATCGACAAGGAACGGCTCGACGATCCAGAAAAGCGACGCCGCGAAATACCCCGTTCCGAAAAGCCAGCCGGTTCTGGCCGATTTCCGCCAGTCTGGTGACAAAGTGAACAGGAGGATTGCCAGCCAGAGGCCAAACAAGCTGACCAGCGGCCACGACACCGGGCTTTGCCCCAGTGCGGTCAACAGACCCGCCCCAAAGGACAACGCCCCAAAACGCCAGCCCGTAAGGCGGCCCGGTCGGGATCTCAGGCCGGGTCCGCCGTTCACCTGAAGAAATCCTGATCCAGCAGGCGGACAAGTTGCAACTGCCCCCGCCATGAGACGGGCCGGGGCTGACATTTCCGCGAAATGCCGAAAGGGGAACAGTTCAGAGAATCCCTAATTGCCTTTTTCCCCGGGCAACACCACGCGCAATCGTTTCAGCCGTCTGGGATCGGCGTCCAGCACTTCGAACTCGGCCCCGCTGGCATGTTTGATGACTTCGCCGCGTACAGGCACGCGGCCTGTCAGGACAAAGACCAGACCACCCAGGGTTCCCACTTCGTCCTCGTCCGTGCCGTTGGTCAGGTTCAACCCGGTTTCCGCCTCGAACTCGTCAAGCGGTGTCTTTGCCAGACACAGGTAGATACCGGGCTCCTCGACGCTCCAGAACACATCCTCGTCGACATCGTGTTCGTCCTCGATCTCGCCCACGACCGGTTCGATCAAGTCCTCGATCGTCACCAACCCGTCAACGCCGCCATATTCGTCAATGACCAGCGCCATGTGGATGCGGTCGGATTGCATTTTCTGCAACAGGACGCCGATCGGCATGGATGGCGGCGCGAACAGGAGCGGGCGCAGCATCGTCGCCAGATCAAGCGCGCTGTCGTCACAGGCAAACCCGTGCCTAAGCGCGAGGTCCTTGAGGTGGATGAACCCCAAAGGACTGTCGAGGGTTTCGTCAAAAACGGGCAGACGGGTCAGGCCGCTCTCGCGAAAAACCCCGATCAGTTCGTCAAGCACGATGCCTGATGGCACCGAGACGATCTCGGCCCGCGGTACAGCGACGTCCTGCACGCGTACACGATTGAGATTGCCAATGCCCCCCGCGGGCGGCGCCGCGTGGCCGTTGGTCGCAAGCGCGATCACCGGGCTTGAATTCCTGTTGTTTCCGTTTTGGGGTTGGTTCGGATTGAAGAGGCGTTCGAAAAACCCCTGCTTGTGTCCGTGTGCCTCCTGCTGCGCGCGTTGCGCCGCGCCAGAAGGTCCTTCGCCTGTTTCGCCCATGGCTCCTGTTCCAAAAAATGCCGGGATGACGCCGACTTCCCTCAATATGGGTCGCTGATGCCAAGTTTTGCAAGTATGGACACCTCGAGACCCTCCATTATTTCAGCATCTTTTTCGTAAACGTGATCGTATCCCAACAGATGGAGGCATCCATGCACCAGAAGATGGGTTATATGGTCGGCAGGCGAAAGGACCGCATCCGCCGCCTCGGCCACACAGGTTTCATAGGAAATCGCGATATCGCCAAGCATCGGGTCGCCTGAATCCGGTCGCCGGGGGTGATCGCCCGGTTGATCGGCGCCAAGGTCGGTTTCCGGCCAGGACAGCACGTTCGTCGGTTTGTCCTGCGCACGAAAATCGGCGTTGAGCGCCCTTATCCGGGTGTCATCACACCCCAAAAGCACGATTTCAAACGTATCGTCATTCAGTCCGGTTTCAGATAATACCGCCGGAAAGGCCCGCATCGCCAGCGCCTCAAGATCGAATTCAAGCCAGCGCCGATCCTCCAGAACGACTTGGATCGTTTCAGGCATCCCTGTTTCCGGAACCGTCATAAGCATCAATGATCCGTGCGACCATCGCATGGCGGACGACGTCGGCCGACGTGAACCGTGTAAACCCGATCCCCTTGACGTTGCGCAGGACACGATCCGCTTCGATCAGGCCCGACAACACACCGCGCGGCAGGTCGACCTGGCTCATGTCGCCGGTCACGGCCATGCGCGACCCTTCGCCAAGGCGCGTCAGGAACATCTTCATCTGCATCGATGTCGCGTTCTGCGCTTCGTCAAGAACGACAAAGGCGTTCGCCAGCGTGCGCCCACGCATGAAGGCAAGCGGCGCGATTTCAATCTGCTTTTCCTCGATCAGGCGCCCCAGCTGCTTGGCCGGGAAAAAGTCGTTGAGGGCGTCGTAAAGCGGCTGCATGTAGGGATCGACCTTGTCCTTCATGTCGCCGGGCAGAAACCCCAGCCGTTCGCCCGCCTCGACCGCCGGGCGGCTGAGGACGATGCGTTCGACATTTCCGGAAATGAACATCGAGACCGCAACGGCAACGGCGAGATAGGTCTTGCCGGTGCCAGCGGGGCCCAGGCCGAAGACCAGCTCGTTCTCGTTCAGTTTACGCACATATTCCGCCTGCGACGCGCTGCGCGGTTCCACGGTTTTCTTGCGGGTCTTGATCTCCAACTTACCCCCCTGATACATTTCGATCCGAGCCCCGTTGCCATGGCCGGTCGCCGGCGTGCCGCCAAGGCGAATCGCAGCGGCGACATCGCCAGGTTCAACGTCGCGTCCGGCCTCAAGTCGCGCGTAAAGCGCCGACAACGCATCGCGCGCCTTCAAACGGGAATGCTCCTCGCCCATCAGGACCAGTTCATTGCCGCGACGCAGGATGTTCAAGTCCAGCGCCGCTTCGATTTCAGCGAGGTTTCGGTCAAACTCACCGCAAAGGTCGACCAGCAGGCGGTTGTCGGGGAATTCCAGCAAAGTTTCGTGCAAAACTTCAGAGGGCGTTGCGGGTGGATAGGCGGATGTCGCCAAGGAAATCTCCGTTTGCGGTTCAGTTCTGTCTTAAAATGTCGGTTTGAGGAGCAGTGTGCAAGGGAAAGAACGGAATTTTGATCACCCCGTGTCCTGTGTTTCCCTGACGCAAACGGGCCGCGACGTTCACCGTCGCGACCCGCATCATTCCTGGCATGGCGTGCATCAAACCGGGTCCGGCACCCAGTTCTTGAATTTGCCGACAGTTGTTCCGGGCTTTCCTATTCCGGAACAGACCGGCTTGCCGTAACGATCCAGACGCTGGGAAAGATAACCTTCGGCGCCGTCATCGATGATCCAGTGGTCGCACCCGTGCGGGTCGATCCAGATACCCGCTTTCATCTGGCTGAGATGGTCCGAGTCGATCCCAAGATCGACCGTCTTGTCGACTTTGTCACACGCCGACAGCACAAGGGCAGCGAGAATGGCCGTTATTGCATATGTTGATCTCATATCAAGTCTCCTGCCTATCTGATACAAATGACTTCGACGCGGCGGTTGCGCTGTTTGCCGTAAGCCGTGCGGTTCGAGGCGATCGGCTGGCGCTCGCCATACCCGCGGATGCCGGCAATTCTGGCTCCCACCGACTTGGCGATCTTGGCCACCGCGTTGGCCCGGCGCATGGAAAGGCCCATATTGTATTCATCCGATGCATCGCTGTCGGTATGTCCGTAAATCGTATAGGCACTGGCGCCGGCGGATTTGAAGAACGTCTGCAGGCGCTTGGTGTTGGCCGCGTTGATGAAGTGCTTGTCGACCGCGAACAACTGGTCGGAACTCTCCACAAGGCAGGCCTTGATACGCTGGCAGACGGGAATTCCGTCGCGGGTCACATTGGGTGTCATGTACCCTTCCCAGCCGTCATCCATGACCCAGTGTTCACACCCGTCCGGGTCAACCCAGACACCCGGAATATAATGTTCGCTGTGTTTGTCGGTATGTCCGGCCTGAGCGACCTGAGAGAACCCCAGCACCGCGACCACCATCACGGCGCAGACCCGCGCCGCTTTCAATAAAATTGGAAACACGTTCTCGTCCTTTGCCTATACGAACCGGGCGCACTGGTTGGCCCAGCTACTCTGCCTCCACCCATTTTTTATTGTTAAAACACTAGCAAATCTGGCGTAATTGTGAAGGGTTAAATACCCGATTTATCCACAAGTCCGGAAACAATCTCGGGATGACGCCGCGATTTGCGCGCCATTTGGCCCAAACCGACCTCAGAATTCGCGACCGGCACATTTTTGCCACACGGCCGTCGGGTTATCCGGCCACCCGTCCGGTCAGAGAATTCGTGCCGGATTTGGTGATTCTAACCGGCAATATGCTACCAATCCTTGCGCGATCCAGATTTGCATGCACTGCATGTAGATAGTCCGATTTGCCGACCAGTTGGCCGGATTCGCGGCCCTCGCGTTCAAAAAGGACGTTGACATCACGCCCAACCATCGCATCCTGCGCAGCCCGTTGCTGGGCGGTCAACAGCCCCTGAAGTCGCGCCAGTCGACCTGACTTATCCACATCCGGAACCTGCTGTTTTTCCGCAGCGGGGGTGCCGGGTCGTGGCGAATATTTGAAGCTGTAGGATTGCCCGTAATTGACCGCCTTAACGAGGGAGACTGTGTCCTCGAAATCCGCCTCGGTCTCGCCCGGAAACCCGACGATGAAATCGCCCGACAGCAACAGATCGGGGCGGGCATCTCGTATCCGTTCGACCAGTCGCAAATACTCCTGCGCAGTGTGTTTGCGGTTCATTGCCTTCAGGATATTGTCCGAACCCGACTGCACCGGAAGATGCAGATAGGGCATCAGCTTTTCGACCTCGCCGAAGGCCGCGATCAGGTCGTCTCCCATATCATTGGGATGCGACGTTGTGAACCGGATACGCTTTAGCCCGTCAACCCTGGCCAATGCGCGGATCAACCGGGCCAGCCCCCAGTTCACCCCATCGCCCGTCGCGCTGTAGGCGTTGACGTTCTGGCCCAGCAACGTGATTTCCCGCACGCCACGGTCCACAAGATCGCGCGCTTCGGCCAAAATGCTTGCGGGCGGTCTGCTGACCTCGACCCCGCGGGTATAGGGGACGACGCAAAAAGCACAGAACTTGTCGCACCCTTCCTGTACCGTCAGAAATGCGCAGGGCGCGCGCTTCATCTTGGGTGCGCGTGGAAGGTGGTCAAACTTGTCTTCGCTCGGGAAATCCGTATCCAGCGCCTTTTCGCCCGCGTCGACCCTGTTCGCCATGTCCGGCAAACGGTGATAGGCCTGCGGGCCGACGACGAGGTCGACAAGGGGCTGGCGGCGCATGATCTCGGCCCCTTCGGCCTGCGCGACGCATCCCGCAACACCGATTTTCAGGTTCGGGTTTGCCAGTTTCAGGGGTTTCAGACGGCCAAGCTCGGAATAAACCTTTTCGGCCGCCTTTTCCCGAATATGGCAGGTGTTCAGCAGGATCATATCCGCGTCTTCGGGATTGGCGGTACTTTCGTACCCCGCAACCCCAAGCACATCCGCCATACGCTCGCTGTCATAGACGTTCATCTGACATCCGTATGTCTTTACAAAGAGTTTCCGATTGTCGGTCATGATCCTGAGATGCCATCCTGGTTGATGCCGGGCCGGGGTGTCTCTACACATTCGGCGGGCGCTCTGCAATCGTCCGGGCCGGGACACGGCTTGATTTTCGGGCGATTTCGCCTATTCACTGAGGAAAACGACGAGGCGAAGATCAGGATGCAATCAGGCACGCTGCGGGATTTGATTTCTACCTTGCCCGGCCCGGAAAACCGCGGCCCCGCGGCGATCCTGCTGATGGAGGATCTCACGGAAACGAATTCGACGATTCGTCACCATCTTGGACTGGGATTTCAGGATGTCATCGTGTGCGGATCCAAAGCCATGTCGATTTCACCAGAAATCGAGCAAAAGATCACCCGGCTGAATCACCAGCCCGGAAATGCCGACGCAACAATTCGCCTTCTCAATGCCGTCATCAAGGCGATGCCGGATCGGTGGATCTATTTCGGCTATAACGCGGAATATCTTTTCTTTCCTTTCTGCGAGACCCGCTCAGTCGGTGAAATGACCCGTTTCGTCGAGGAAGAGCGCCGGTATTCGGTCCTGACCTACGTGATCGATCTTTATGCGGATGATCTGACGATCCATCCGGACGGCGTTTCCCTCAAGAACGCCCATCTCGACCGTTCGGGCTATTACGCGTATTCCCGCTCGCGCGAAGACAAGGTGATGGAACGACAGTTGGACATGTACGGGGGCCTGCGCTGGCGATTCGAGGAACACATAAAACCCGAAAAGCGCAGGATTGACCGCGTCAGCCTGTTCAAGGCCCGCAAGGGTTTGAAAATGCGCCCCGACATGACGTTCAACGACGAGGATTACAACACCTACTCCAACGCGTGGCACCATGCTCTGACAGGCGCCGTCTGCTCTTTCAGGGCGGCGAAATCGCTGAGGTCAAACCCCGGGTCGTCCGAATGTATCGACGGATTCAGCTGGCACAACTCTGAGAAATTCAACTGGCATTCGCACCAGTTGCTGGATCTGGGGTTGATGGAACCGGGGCAGTGGTTCTGAGAATGCTGGGCGGCGTCAGGTCTTGCGAATACGGATCACAACGTCGACCTTGGTGATTTCCATGTCCTTCGGAATCTCCGGCAGGCTTTGAAATCTCAATTGTTCCTTGGGGGCGTCCGTCAGGGTTGAGGTTTCTTCCCAATAGTAATGGGGATGATCGTCCGTGCGCGTGTCAAAATAGGATTTGTTCCCGTCCATGGCGATCTCGTTCACCAGCCCGGCTTCGCAGAACGCGCGCAACGTGTTGTAAACGGTCGCCAGCGACACCTGCGCGCCGCATTGACGCGACAGCGCATGCAGGCTTTCCGCCGTGACGTGACGATGTTTGTTGTCCCCGACAAGCAGGCTGGCCAACGCCAGACGTTGACGTGTCGGCCTCAGCCCGCCTTTTTGCAGCCAGTTCGAAACCAAAGGTGTCGCGTCCATAAGCTTGTCTCCGAAAGGACCTGTCGTTTCACCAGTCCAGACTAACGCAAGACCCCTTCCCGTTTCAATTGCCAAACCCACAAGGACACAAAGACCCGTCGCGATTTGTTCCTATTGCCACTGCTTGGCTGCAAATGATAGGAGGATGCCGGATAACAACAGCAAATGCCGGGGCGCTGAACGTATGTCGATCTACCCATCCAGTTTTGATTTCGAAGGGCTGATGAAATGCGCCCGGGGAGAACTTTTCGGGCCCGGGAACGCGCAATTGCCCGCACCCCCGATGTTGATGATGGACAGGGTGACGGAAATATCCGGCGATCAGGGTTTGCATGGCAAGGGCCACGTGGTTGCCGAACTCGATGTCACGCCGGATTTGTGGTTCTTTGCGTGCCACTTTCCCGGCGACCCCGTCATGCCCGGCTGCCTTGGCCTTGACGCCTGCTGGCAATTGACCGGGTTCAATCTTGGCTGGCGTGGAATGGAAGGGCGCGGGCGGGCGCTTGGTGTCGGCGAGGTGAAACTGACTGGCATGGTGACGCCTGTCGTCAAACGCGTCACCTATTTCGTCGATTTTACCCGCGTCATCGACCGCAAACTGAAACTTGGCATCGCGGATGCCCGCGTGCAGGCCGATGGCGTTGATATCTTTTCGATCACCGGCATGAAGGTCGGTTTGTTCAAAGACTAATCCGGCTGCGGCCAAATCTGAAAAAAAGGGCATCCACCATGCGTCGAGTCGTCATTACCGGAATGGGAATCGTGTCATCGATTGGCAACACGGTCGATGAAGTCACCGCAGCCTTGCGCAGCGGCAAATCCGGGATCATTGCCGCCCAGGATTACACTGAAAACGGCTTTCGCAGTCAGGTCCACGGCATGCCGCAGATCGACGTTGCCGAGCATATCGACAAGCGCCAGTTGCGGTTCATGGGGCCGGGTGCCGCCTATAACTTTATCGCGATGGAACAGGCGATTGCCGACAGCGGTCTGGAGGACAGCGATGTCTCAAACGAGCGGACCGGCCTGATCATGGGCTCGGGCGGGCCGTCCACGTCGAACTTTTTTGCAGCCCACAAGATCGTCAAGGAAAAGGGCGCCCCCAAACGCATGGGCCCCTTCATGGTCACGCGCTGCATGTCGTCGACCAACTCGGCCTGTCTTGCAACGCCGTTCAAAATCAAGGGCGTGAATTATTCGATCACATCGGCCTGCACGACCAGCCTCCATTGCATCGGCAACGGGGTCGAGCAGATCCAGTTCGGCAAACAGGACATCGTGTTTGCCGGCGGTGGCGAGGAGCTCGACTGGACCCTCTCCTGCCTCTTTGACGCCATGGGCGCCATGAGCAGCAAATACAACGACACCCCCGAACGCGCCAGCCGCGCGTTTGATGCCAATCGTGACGGGTTCGTGATTTCAGGCGGTGGCGGCGTTCTGGTGCTGGAGGAGCTTGACCACGCCTTGGCGCGCGGCGCGAAAATCTATGCCGAGGTCACCGGCTATGGTGCCACTTCGGACGGGCATGACATGGTCGCGCCCTCCGGCGAGGGGGCGGAACGCTCGATGCGGCTGGCGCTTGCCACGATCGGGGACCGCAAGGTGAACTATATCAACGCGCATGGCACATCGACACCCGCAGGCGACGTCACCGAAGTTCATGCCGTCAGGCGCGTTTTCGGCGAAGGCCGCGTCCCACCCATAACGTCGACCAAATCGGTGACGGGGCATTGTCTGGGGGGCGCCGGGGTACACGAGGCGATCTATTCCCTGATCATGCTCGGGGGTGACTTCATCGCCCCATCGGCAAATGTCGAAACGCTTGACCCGGAAATCCACCCCGACGAAATCGCCACCGAGTTTGTCGAAAACGCAGGTCTTGATACTGTCATATCCAACAGTTTCGGCTTTGGCGGTACGAACGGAACGCTGGCGATGAGCAAATTTCACGGGTGATCGACATGGGCAATCTGATGCACGGAAAACGCGGCTTGATCATGGGCGTCGCCAACGAGAAATCCATCGCTTGGGGCATTGCGCGCGAAATGGCCGCCGAAGGCGCCGAACTGGCCTTCACCTATCAGGGCGAAGGGTTCGGCAAACGATTGCGCCCGCTTGCCCAAAGCGTCGGATCGGATTTCATGGTCGATGTGGACGTTCAGGATGACGCCTCGCTCGACGCGGCCTTTTCTGCCCTTGCGGAGCGTTGGGAAACGCTGGATTTCCTTGTTCACGCCATCGCGTTTTCGGACAAATCCGAACTGACGGGACGGTTCGTCAATACCAGCCGCGAGAATTTCAAGACCTCGCTTGATATCTCTTGTTACAGCCTGATCGAGGTCGCAAGGCGTGCGCACCCTCTCATGACGAACGGCGGCACGATCCTGACCCTGACCTATCAGGGGTCAAACCGCGTGACGCCCTTTTACAATGTCATGGGCGTTGCGAAAGCCGCGCTGGAAAGCGCTGTGCGCTACTTGGCCAATGACCTTGGCCCGGACGGCATCCGCGTCAACGCCGTCAGCCCCGGCCCGATGCGCACACTGGCCGGTGCGGCCATTGGCGGTGCCCGTAAAACGTATCGGCAGACGGGCGACAACGCCCCCCTTCGCGCCAATGCAACCCTGGAAGCGGTCGGCGGAACGGCCGTTTACCTTGCCTCGGATTATGGCGCCTGCACGACAGGCGAGATCGTGCGCGTGGACGGCGGCTATCACGTGCTGGGCATGCCCCAACCGGAAAACCTCTGACGAACGCCTCACCGTTCAAGAAATACTCCCGCCGGAGGCTCCGACATCGGCCCCGGCGATGAAATGATTGTTGGGGATCGCCGTTAACCGACGCGCATCCCATTCAGTCGCTCGCGGATCAACTGGTCAGCCTCGCCCATGATCCGGTCGATCAACTGCTGACAGGTCGGGATGTCGTGGATCAGGCCCGCCACCATGCCACAGGACCACACACCGGCATCAAGATCGCCGTCGATCATGACCTTGGGATAGACACCTGCGACCTGATCAAGGATATCTTCGAACCTGATTTCCGCGCCCCGCTCTTTCTCGGTTTCAAGCACACGTTCGGCTGCGGGATTGTTCAAGACACGCTCGGTATTGCGCAAACTTCGCATGACCAGCCGCGTGTCCAGTTCACTGGCATCCACGATCGCCTGTTTGACATTCATATGAATGGGCGCTTCGACAGTTGCCATGAACCGCGTTCCCATGTTCATCCCTTCCGCCCCCATCGCCATCGCCGCAACCAGCGAACGACCATCCGCCATACCGCCCGAGGCAATGAACGGAATGCTCAGTTCATCTGCCGCGCGGGGCAGCAGGATCATGTTGGGAATGTCGTCCTCGCCCGGATGGCCACCGCATTCAAACCCGTCGACGCTGACCGCATCACAGCCGATTGCCTCGGCTTTCAAAGCATGTCTGACCGAGGTGCATTTGTGGATAACAGCGATGCCCGCGGATTTGAGCGCATCCATATAAGCCTGCGGATTGCGGCCAGCGGTTTCCACGACCTTGACGCCACCGTCGATGATCGCGCGGATGTAACCGGGATAATCCGGCGCCGTGACCACCGGTAGAAAGGTCAGGTTGACCCCAAAAGGCTTGTCGGTCATCTCGCGGCAACGGGCGATCTCTTGCGCAAGATCCTCGGGTGTTTTTTGGGTCAGTCCGGTGATGATCCCCAACCCTCCGGCATTTGAAACGGCGGCGGCGAGTTCGGCAAACCCGACGAAATGCATGCCTCCCTGCACGATGGGGTGCTCGATCTCGAAAAGCTCGGTGATCCTGGTTTTCATGTCGGCTGCTCCTGAATACGCGCACCGAAACTGACATCTTGCCGCGCGACCTTCAAGCAACAACACATTTCCGTTGCGTCACGGATTTCGCCGTACCAATCGGCAAAGCGATATGCCAAGCTTGGCCGGCAAAACGGGAGGCCCCATCATGGCTATCACAACCTGCGTCTTTGACGCCTATGGAACGCTGTTTGACGTCGCCGCAGCAGCACGGCAATGCGCGCAGGAACCGGGGCGCGAAAGCTTTGCCGCAAAATGGCAGACCGTCGCCACGGACTGGAGGCTGAAACAGCTGCAATATACCTGGCTTCGCGCCCTTGCCGACGCGCATACCGATTTCTGGGAGGTAACACAAAACGGCCTGGATTACGCGTTGGAGGCATCAGGCCTGGATAACGACGCCGAAATGCGCGAACGCCTTCTGGCCCTTTATTGGGAGCTATCCGCCTACCCCGAAGTGCCCTTGATGCTGGCGCAACTCAAGGAACTGGGCTTTTCGACCGCGATCTTGTCAAACGGCTCGCCTGATATGCTGGCCGGTGCGGTGCAATCCGCCGGGATCGGGGATGTTCTGGACGATGTTCTGAGCGTGGAAACCGTTGGCATCTTCAAACCGCACAAATCCGTTTACGACATGGTCCTGAAAAGGTTTAACTGTGAACCATCTGAGGTTCTGTTCGTTTCTTCCAACTGCTGGGACGCGTGTGGGGCCGCAGGCAACGGTTTTTTCACAACATGGGTGAACCGCGCAGGCGAGCCTATGGACCGGTTGCCCTGGAAACCGCAACAGGTTCTTTCCGACCTGACATCCATCCCCGATATTGCAAAGGCCCATTGATGAAACGATTTACCACGTCCGACGACCTGTCGCTTGCCTTTCGGGACGAGGGCGCGGGCCCCGCCATCCTTTGCTTGCCCGGATTGACTCGGGACATGAATGATTTCTATGAGTTGGCGGAAAACATCTCTGGCGTTCGGCTGATCCGGCTTGATTCTCGTGGACGCGGTGCGTCGGACTGGGATTCTAATTTCCACAATTACGCGGTCCCTGTCGAGGCCCGCGACGCGGTGGAACTGCTCGACCATCTGGGCCTTGAAAAAGCCGCTGTGATCGGGACATCGCGCGGGGGAATTCTGGCGATGGTGATCGCGGCAACGGCAAAATCGCGCCTGAGCGGCGTTCTGCTGAACGATATCGGCCCTGTTATCGGAGAGGCTGCCATCGCCGACATTTTCGACCACCTCGGGGTGAACCCGCCCTACAAAACCTATGAACAGGCGGCACGGGAATATCCCGCCTCGTTTGAGGGGTTTCCCAATGTCAGCGCAGAACGCTGGATGGTCGAGGTCCGGCGTTTATGGAAAGAAACGCCGCAAGGGTTGGCGATCAGGTATGACCCCAAATTGGCGGATGCGGTTCAGGCCACGTCCTCGCGTGGCAATCCCGATCTGTGGCCATATTTCGATACCTTTGACGGCCTTCCACTGGCCTTGTTGAGGGGTGAAAACTCGACCCTTTTGTCGCGGGCAACAGCGGATGAGATGCGCGCGCGCAGGCCGGACATGCTGTTTGCCGAGGTCAAGGACCGCGCCCATATTCCCTTTTTGGACGAACCGGAAAGCCTTGCCCTGATCAGCGCGTTCATCCGGAACATCGCGTGACTGATTTTAGCATGATCTCGGCGGCGGCCAAACGCACGCACGGGCGTGTGCGTCGTACGCCGCTGCTTTCATCTCCCCTGCTCGATCAGCTTGCGGGGCGCAGGATTTTCGTCAAAGCCGAGTGTTTGCAAACAACAGGCTCGTTCAAACTGCGAGGGGCCTGGTCAGCACTTTCAGGGATAAGTGAAGCGGAGCGCGCGCGGGGGGTCGTGGCCTATTCCAGCGGCAATCACGCGCAAGGGGTGGCGCTGGCGGCGCGGGCGCATGGCGTTCGCGCGGTGATCATCATGCCATCAGATGCGCCGCGCCAGAAGATCGAAAACACCAAAGCTTTGGGTGCCGAAGTTGTTCTTTATGACCGCGCAAATGAGAACCGGGATGCAATCGGGGCGCAGTTTGTCGATGATCAGGGCCTGACGCTGATCAAACCTTTTGACAATGCGCTTGTGATTGCCGGTCAGGGAACGACCGGGATTGAAATATCCGAACAGGCAAGCGATCAAGGCATTGAAAATGCACAGGTTCTTGTGCCTTGCGGGGGTGGCGGTCTGACCACCGGAATAGCGATCGCACTGGCGGAACTGGCCCCAAACATGACCGTGCGCCCGTGCGAGCCGACCGGGTTTGACGATACGAACCGATCCCTCGCCAGCGGCCGGATCGAGCGGAATGCCGCAATGACCGGGTCTATCTGTGATGCCATCGTGACGCCCTCGCCGGGGCAAATGACCTTCCCGATCATGCAAAAGCTGTGCCAGCCCGGCGTCGCGGTTCCGGACGAGGATTGCTTGCAGGCCATGGCTCTGGCATTCACCTACCTCAAGATCGTGATCGAGCCTGGCGGTGCGGTGGCGCTGGCGGCAGCGTTGTTCCACGGGGCTGATTTGCCCGATGGAGACATCATTGCCGTGGCTTCAGGCGGGAATGTCGACGCGGACATGTTCACCCGCGCCTTGGCGATCAAAACCTGAAACCGAACGGCAGCTTTCAGGCCGCCGTCCGGAATTCACTGTCCGTTACGCATCGACCCGGATCACGGCGTTGCTGGGGTCGTAAGGGCTGTCGGCGGCGACTTCTGCATCCCAAAGCTCGCGGAACATGCGCACCTTCACTTTTTGGCCGGGAACGGCCAATTCAGGGGGAAGATAGCCCATGCCGATCGACTTTTCGAACGCCACTGAATACCCGCCCGAGGTCAAACGGCCCACTTTCTTACCATCAACCAACAGTGCTTCGCGCCCCCAGGGATCGGCGTCCGCAGGACCATCAATCAGCAAGGTCACACATTTCGAACGGAGGCCCTTGGCCTCCATCGCGGCCTTGCCGTTGAAATCCTTGGACAAATCAACGAACCGCGGCAGGTCTGCTTCCAGAGGGGTTGCGTCACGTCCAAGCTCGGTGCCAAAGGCGCGATACGATTTCTCTTGCCGCAGCCAGTTTTGCGCCCGCGCGCCGACCAGTTTCAGACCATATTCAGCACCTGCTTTGGTGATCAGATCGAAAAGATAGTTCTGCATCTCCATCGGGTGATGCAATTCCCAGCCAAGCTCGCCCGTATAAGCGACCCGGATCGCGTTGACCGGGCACATGCCCAGTTCGATCTGGCGGGCCGAAAGCCACGGAAACCGCTTGTTGGACAGCGCCGTTTCCGGGTCAGCGTCGCTGATGATCTTTTTCAGAACGTCGCGCGATTTTGGCCCCGCGATGGCAAAAACGCCCCATTGGGTGGTGACGTTCTGGATTTCAATATACCCAAATTCGGGCGCTTTATCCTCGGCGGCTTTGCGCAGGAAATCGGCGTCGTAATCTGTCCACGCGCCGGCAGAGACAAGGTAATAGCTGTCCTCGCCATGGCGCACGATCGTGTATTCGGTCCGCGTCGTGCCGTGATCCGTCAACGCATATGTCAGGTTGATTCGACCCACACGCGGCAGCTTGTTGCAGGTGAACCAGTCCAGAAACGCGGTCGCGCCCGGTCCCTTGACGATGTGCTTGGTGAACGCGGTTGCGTCGATCAGGCCAACGCCCCTGCGGACCGCCTGGGCCTCGTCGCGCGCATATTGCCACCACTCACCGCGCCGGAATGACCGGCTGTCGTGGTCAAAATTGTCCGGGGCATCAAGCGGGCCAAAATAGTTCGGACGCTCCCACCCGTTGACGAACCCGAATTGCGCCCCGCGTGCGGCCATGCGGTCATAACAAGGCGCGGTGCGCAGAGGACGGGCCGCCGGGCGTTCCTCGTCCGGATGGTGGAGCGTATAGACGTGGTCATAACACTCCTCATTCTTTTTGACGGCAAACTCGGTCGTCATCCAGTTTGAGTAGCGTTTGGGGTCAAGGCTGGCCATGTCGATCTCGGCCTCGCCCTCGACCATCATCTGCGCCATGTAATAGCCCGTGCCCCCGGCAGCCGTAATACCGAACGAGAACCCTTCAGCCAGCCACATGTTCCTGAGGCCCGGCGCGGGACCGACCAGCGGGTTGCCGTCCGGCGTGTAGCAGATCGGACCGTTGAAATCGTCCTTAAGGCCCGATTTCTCGCACGAGGGAACACGGTGGATCATCGCCATATACTGTTCCTCGATCCGTTCCAGATCGAGCTGGAACAGATCGGCACGGAAACTGTCGGGCACGCCGTGTTGAAAGCGCGCGGGCGCATTCTTTTCATAAACACCCAAAACCCAGCCGCCGCGTTCTTCGCGAACGTAAGATTGCGCATCAGCATCCCGGATCACGGGATGCTCGGGGTTGGACTTGCGCCATTCAACCAGCGTCGGATCCTGATCCATCACGATGAACTGGTGTTCGACGGGAATGGCCGGCATCTTGATGCCCAGCAATTTGGCGGTGCGCTGGGCGTGGTTTCCGGTGGCCGTAACGACATGTTCTGCGTGAATTTCAAACGTTTCTTCGCTGGCGACCAGGTTACCACCTTTTTCAACCATCACGGTCCCGCGCACGATCCATTCGCTGCCGGTCCATTCATAGCTGTCGACCTGCCGCTTGCGGTAAATCTCGACCCCGCGCTGACGCGCGCCCTTGGCCATGGCCATCGTCACATCAGCCGGGTTGATATAGCCGTCCGTGGGGTGGAAAAGCGCGCCCTCCAGATCATCGGTCCGGATCAGAGGCCAGCGCGATTTGATTTCGCTCGGCGTCAGCCATTCAAACGGGATGCCCACGGTTTCCGCCGTGGTGGCGTAAAGCATGTATTCGTCCATCCGCGCCTTGGTCTGGGCCATGCGCAGATTGCCAACGACCGAGAAACCGGCGTTAAGGCCCGTTTCCGCCTCCAGCTCTTTATAAAACCGGACCGAATAGTCGTGAATATGCGATGTTGCGTATCCCATGTTGAAAAGCGGCAACAACCCGGCGGCGTGCCACGTAGACCCGCTGGTCAGTTCGTCGCGCTCCAGCAAAACGACGTCGTTCCATCCCGCCTTGGCAAGATGATAGGCAATTCCAGCGCCAACCGCACCGCCGCCGACGACACAGGCTTTTACATGGGTTTTCATGGCCGAATTCTCCGCTGATTTTTCACTGGTGACAAAATGCAATTATCGCACGGCGGGTGTTAGGGGGCAATCGACTTGGGGCGAAACGAAAACGACATGCCGACAAGTTGCTCGACCCCATCTGGCCAAGATCGGCACCGCCCTCTAGAACAGCGAAACCATCGCCGAGGAGAGCCTGATGACAAACCCCTTTTTCAAAGACTGGACCGGTGATTTTCAATTGCCGCCCTTTGACAAGATATCCAGCACCGATTTTGCCGAGGCCTTTGCGCGCGCGTTCACCCAGTCCCGCGCCGCGATCAACGCGATTGCCGATGATCCGGCAGCCCCGACATTTGCCAACACGATCGAAGCGATGGAGCGGTCCGACGCGCTGATGGACAGGGTCGCGGGTGTATTTTTCAACCTTTCAGGGGCCGATTCCAACGAGACGCTGGAGGCGTTGCAAAGGGATCTCTCGCCCAAATTCGCGGCGTTTCATTCCGAAACCATGATGAATGCCGCCCTCTTTTCGCGCGTCCAGTCGCTGTTTGACAATCGCGACAATTTGGGTTTGTCACCAGAACAGAGCCGCGTGCTGGACCTTTACCACCGCATGTTCGTGCGCGCCGGCGCCGCTCTTGGCGAACCGCAGCGCAAACGGCTGGCCAAGGTGACCCGCCGGCTCGCCGTGCTTGGCACGCAATTCACGCAAAACCTGCTGGCGGATGAACGCAACTGGTTCATGCAACTTTCGGAAGACGATCTGGATGGTCTGCCGGATTTCCTGATCGAGGCCGCCCGGCAAGCCGCAAAAGAGCGCGGCCAGGATGGGTGCGTCATTACGCTGTCACGCTCATTGATCGTTCCGTTCCTGCAATTTTCCAAGCGGCGCGATTTACGCGAAATTGCCACCAACGCCTGGTCAGCACGCGGTGAAAACGGCGGCGATACAGACAACCGCCAGATCGTGAAAGAGACCCTTGAGTTGCGCGCGGAACGTGCGCGGCTGCTCGGCTATGACAGTTTTTCGCAATTCAAGCTGGAACCGGAAATGGCGGGCACGCCACAGGCGGTTCGCGACCTGTTGATGGCCGTCTGGAAACCGGCGCGACGACAAGCACTCGACGACGCCGTTGTCCTGAGCGGCATGATGCGAAAAGAGGGGATCAACGGCGATCTTGCCCCTTGGGACTGGCGCTATTATGCGCAGAAGAGGCGCCTTCTTGAACATGATCTGGACGAGGCGGAGATCAAGCCCTATTTCCAGCTCGACCAGATGATCAAAGCCGCGTTTCACTGTGCAAACCGCCTGTTCGGGCTGACGTTTCATCGTCTTGACGCGCCCCTTTACCACGATGACGCCCGCGCATGGGAAGTACGCAAGGATGGCCGTCACCTGGCGGTTTTCATCGGGGATTATTTTGCGCGCCCCTCCAAGCGGTCCGGCGCGTGGTGTTCGCGTTTTCGCGCGCAATCGCGCCTTGACGACGAGGTGCGTCCCATAACCGTCAATGTCTGCAATTTTGCGAAATCACCCGAAGGGCAGCCTGATCTTCTGACGTTCGATGATGCGCATACCTTATTCCATGAGTTTGGCCATGCGCTGCATTCGATGATGTCAGATGTCACGTATGCGATGATTTCCGGAACGTCCGTTGCGCGGGATTTCGTGGAATTGCCAAGCCAGTTGTTTGAGCATTGGCTGACCGTGCCCGGAGTGCTGCGCGAATTCGCGCTCCATGCCGAAACGGGCCAGCCCATTCCGGGCGATCTGCTGGACCGACTGCTGTCAGCGCGAAACTTCGATCAGGGGTTTTCGACGGTGGAATACACCAGCAGCGCGCTTGTCGACCTTGCCTTTCACGACGGCCCGGCCCCATTGGACCCGATGGCGCAGCAGGCGGATGTTCTGGCGGACCTGGGAATGCCCCCTGCGATCAGGATGCGACATGCGACCCCTCATTTTGCCCATGTTTTCGCCGGCGATGGTTATTCGAGCGGGTATTACTCCTATATGTGGTCCGAAGTCATGGACGCCGACGCATTTGCCGCGTTCGGGGAAACTGGCAACCCCTTTGATCAGGACCTCGCGACCCGGCTGGCCACGCATGTTTACAGCGCCGGCGGGTCAAAACCGGCGGATGTGCTCTATACGGAATTCCGAGGCCGCTTGCCAGGCGTTGAGGCGCTCTTGAAACAACGCGGGCTGGCCGAATCGGCAGTGTGACGGCGTGGTGGAATTGTTTCTGAAAACGAAACAATAGGGCCGAATTTCGCACACTATCCATATTGCCACGGGTATCGCCGTGATCCCGGTGCTGGAGTTGTGGCCCGTGAATGACAATGCGGTTTTCAGGGCCGCCAATGCAGGTCATTTCGTGGCTTTGCTTGTCTTTCAACGGATCCATTGGGTAACGTTCAAGCACCGAACCAACATCGCGCTGCCGCCGAAATGACCGGCCAGCGGGATGGCAGGTCCAGATGGATCCGCGCGTTTCAGGGCTTGTTTCTGAAACCCGTGTGGTGGGGGCCGGGGGCCGGGTGTGCGATCGCTTTTGGGGCTGATGGCTGATCGCGACCCGGCCCTTCCCGACCCCGGTCGATCCGGATGCGCCGCGGTCTAGTTCCGGATTTCTTCGCGATAGACGCCCCAAAGTTCCGACTTCAGCACCCAGCCTTTCTGCTGGCCCGCTGAAATGCGGCACCATTGGGGATAGCATTGCCCAAGGCGCGCGATCACGCCCTGTTCGGCATAGGCATTCGGATCAGCGCCGACATTGGGAACCGAACGCATGGGGGTATAGTCTTTTCTGACGATGACCGTGCGCACGCCTGACAGAAGACTGTAATGCATCCATCCCCCAGCGCCATCGCTGTCGCGCACCCGCCGCCAGTTGCCGTATTCAGCGGTGATCTCAAGAGGCATGTCCTTGCGCGTGAATACCCAGTCAACGCGGTTCGTCAGTCCGGGGCCGCGCCGGACATTCCCCTTGCCCGCCTTGAGCGAGACATATCGCGGCAGGGGCAGGTTGGTGACCGCACCGCGCACGGTTTCTGCGCCATAGGATTTTTCGTCCGCGCTTGACATGCCCGGCATCATCAGCACCAGCGCCAAAGCCAACGCTCCCCATCGCCAAAGTTTCATTCTGCCCCGCCCGGCCCTGAAAGTTTCCGTTGCTCCGGGCTTTCTGCTTATTTCGTCTTGCCCAGTTATGCCCATTTTTGCCACTATGGGGCCAGAAAATCCAGTGGGGGAAAACACAAATGCCCGCAAGTAAACTGACGGTCGTGGTCACGCGACGGTTGCCCGAAGCGGTTGAAACCCGTCTGAAGGAATTGTTTAACGTTGAACTAAACGAAACGGATACACCTTTCAGCCACGAACAACTGATCAAGGCCATGCAGCGCGCGGACGTTCTGGTGCCCACGCTCAACGACACGATCAACGCAAGCGTGCTTGCCCAGGCCGGCGAAAAGCTGCGCCTGATCGCCAATTACGGGTCGGGATTTGACCATATCGACGTGCAAACGGCGCGACAGCGGGGCATTCTTGTTTCAAACACGCCGGGCGTTCTGACCGACGATACTGCGGACATGACGCTGGCGCTTATCCTGACGGTGATGCGGCGGTTCAAGGAGGGGTCCAACCACATCCAGTCCGGCGACTGGCAGGGGTGGTCGCCCTCAGCGTTGCTGGGCGCGCGCGTGGGCGGAAAACGCCTGGGCATTCTGGGCATGGGACGCATCGGCAGCGCGGTTGCACGCCGTGCGCGTCCTTTCGGACTTCAGATTCACTATCACAACCGCAAGCGCGTTCACCAGGATACCGAGGCCGAGCTTGAGGCGACCTATTGGGAAAGCCTTGATCAGATGCTCAGCCGGATGGATATTCTTTCGATCAACTGTCCGCATACGCCTTCAACTTTTCACCTGCTGAACGCGCGACGGCTGCGCTTGCTGAAACCGTCGGCCTTTGTCGTGAACACCTCGCGCGGTGAAGTCATCGACGAAAACGCTTTCACGCGCATGTTGCGGGCCGGTGAATTGGCGGGTGCCGGGCTGGATGTCTTTGAAAAGGGACACGAAATCAACCCGCGTCTGCGTGGTCTGGATAACGTGATGCTGCTGCCGCATATGGGGTCAGCGACGCAGGAAGGGCGTCTTGAAATGGGCGAAAAGGTGATCATCAACATCAAGACCTTCGCCGACGGACACCGCCCGCCGGATCAGGTTGTTCCCGCGATGTTGTAGCGGGTCGCGCGGAATACTCCCTCAGAATATGCCTTGTGCGATGATCATGATGACAAAGGACGTGACCCAATAGCCCACGTTCACCAGAATGCCGCGCGACGGCACTTTTGCCATATGCGCACCCGCGTCGTAAAACAGTGTGAACCCGACCAAGGCCAGAATTGCGGTTGCCAATGCGTTTGAGACGGCTGTCACGCCGACAAACCAGCTGACCAGAAACAGGGCAATAACCTGCAAAATCATCGCCCGGACCGGGATTGACGCTGCTGTGCCGATCTCGACTTTATGCGCCTTGGCCCATGTGTTCCCGAATACTCTTGGCGCATACCATATCCAGCCCCAGATAAAGGCCGCGACGGCACCGACAATGACACCTGTCCAGCTTACGCCGGTTGTGAGTTCTTCCATGAACGTATCCCCTCTGATACAAAAATCCGGCACCAGCGCCGAATTTCTGAATTCATAACCAAAATGTTAATCAAAAGTCAATCTGAAGAGGGATCAGGGTGACGATGCCCGCCACAGACGTCGCATGTTTCACGCCGCACAATCGTCATTTTCCGGTTTTCAGAATACAAGGCATCGTAAATCAGCATCTGCCCCATCAAAGGTTGTCCGGCCCCGGTCAGCCACTTGATGGCCTCCACCGCCATCATCGAGCCGATAACGCCCGGCAGCGCCCCCATCACGCCCGCCTCGGCACAGCTTGGCGCAAGGCCGTCCGCCGGGGCCGCGGGGAAAACACAGGCGTAGCAGGGACCGTCCTTGGCGGGATGGAACAGGCTGACCTGCCCCTCCCACTGGCTGATCGCGCCGGACACCAGCGGGATGCCAAGGTCGACACAGGTCTGGTTGACCAGATAGCGGGTCTCAAAATTATCCGAGCCATCCAGAATCAGATCAAATCCCGTAAAAACTTCGGCGGCGTTTTCTGCATCAAGACGTTTTGGAAACGGCACGACCTCTATATGCGGGTTGAGCGTGGCCAGATTTTCTTGCGCAGCTTTGGTCTTTAGCCGGCCAAGGTCACTCTGGTTGAACAAGACCTGCCTTTGCAGGTTCGAAAGACTGACCGTGTCGTCATCAATCACGCCGATCCGACCGATGCCAGCTGCCGCAAGATACATCAGAACCGGCGCCCCAAGCCCCCCCGCGCCGACAACAAGAACACGCGCGGCTTTCAGTTTCTGCTGACCCGCGCCACCAATTTCGCGCAGGACGATATGGCGGGCATACCGTTGCAACTCGGCCTCGGAAAACGGCCCTGAAGGGGAATGTGTCATGGTCAAAGCGGCCTTATTGCGGAGAAAACCCAATACCCCGATATAACCCCAAAGAAGGACCGCGATCACCAGAAAAATGAGCCAGATCCGCGGCGAGCCACCGGTTGCCTCGCGCACAGGGTGTCCGGGCGGCAATACCAGCTGCGCACCCACGACGACCGCGAACAGCGCCGCGATCAACGCACCCTGCAAACGACCGGGAACACCCATCAGGCGTCCCAGAACGACAAGGAAACCGATGATGACAAGAACCAGCGCCATCACGCGGCCCCGGTGGACCCGAACCCTCCGTCCCCGCGCTGCGTGTCGTCGAGCTGTTCGGAAATCCAGAACCGGCCACGTGTCACCGGCGCGATCACCATTTGCGCGACACGCGCGCCGTGATTGATCTGAAAACGGGCCTGCCCAAGATTGATCAGGATGACACCGACCGGACCGCGATAATCGCAATCAACGGTTCCCGGGGCATTGGCCACGGTCACCCCGTGCTTCAGGGCAAGCCCCGAGCGTGGCCGGATCTGCGCTTCAAGACCCTCGGGCAGCGCCATCATGAAACCTGTCGGCACCAGAACCCTTTGCGCGGGTTCCAGCCACAAACCCCGGTCCCGGTCAGAAGCCGAAAGATTGGCGCGAATATCCGCCCCTGCCGCCCCCTGTGTTGCATAGGATGGAAGATCGACCGAGCGGTCCGCCCCTTCGCAGAAACAAAAAGCGATCTCAGGCGTCATCGGTCGTGCCAAGATGCGCGGCGATCTTTGCGCCGAGCCGCGCGGCGACCTGGTCTTTTGACATGCGCGGCCAGATTTCCTCGCCCGTGTCTGAAATAAGGGTTACGCTGTTTTCCGTCCCGCCCATGACTCCTGTTTGCGGACTGACATCATTTGCCAGTATCCAGTCACAGCCCTTGCGCATGCGTTTGGCGCGGGCGTTTTCCACCACGTCGTCGGTTTCCGCGGCAAACCCGACGACCAGCAGCGGGCGGCCTTTTTTCAGGGTCGAAACGGCGGCAAGAATATCCTCATTCTCGGCCATGTCGAGTTTGGGCGGCCCGTCGCCGTCCTTCTTGATCTTGCTCTGCGTGCTTGACCTGACACGCCAGTCCGCAACCGCCGCGGCAAAGATCGCGGCATCTGCCGGCAGGTTGTCCCGAACGGCCCGCGCCATTTCCGATGCAGTTTCAACCCGGACCACGCTGACCCCCGCCGGAGGTGGCACGCGTGCCGGTCCTGTCACAAACACGACCTCGGCCCCAAGCGAAACAAGCGCGCGCGCAATCGCCGTTCCTTGTGCCCCGGACGAGCGATTGGCGATGTAGCGCACAGGGTCAATCGGCTCATGGGTGGGGCCCGATGTAATCACTACGCGCCGCCCCGCAAGCGGCCCCTGCCCCAGTGTTTCTTCCAAGGCTGCGACAATCTCCAGGGGTTCGGACATGCGCCCGGGTCCGAATTCACCGCATGCCATGTCGCCTTCATTCGGACCGACCCGCAACACACCATCGGTTTCAAGCTGCCTGACATTTCGTTGCGTCGCCGGATGCAACCACATGCGCACATTCATGGAAGGTGCAACCAGAACCCGTTTGTCGGTCGCCAACAGCAAGGTCGACGCCAGATCTCCGGCCAGCCCGTTCGCCATTTTTGCCATCAAATCGGCCGTTGCGGGCGCGACCACCACCAGATCGGCCACACGCGAAAGTTCGATATGTCCCATCTCGGCCTCGTCGGTCAGGTCGAACAGATCGTCATACACTCTTGAACCCGACAGCGCGGATGCAGACAGCGGCGTGATGAATTCCCGTGCGGCCTTTGTCAGCACCGGTGTCACCTGAGCGCCGCGCTCGCGCAGGCGCCGGATGAGGTCGAGCGATTTGAAAGCGGCAACGCCACCCCCGATCACCAGCAATATACGCTTATCTTCCAGCATGTTGCCCCGGTCACTGCATCCCATCCGTTCTAGACCCATGGCGTTGCCAAGGCAAGAACCCGCTGATTTCATTGGCGGGATTCAACCAAGCGCGGGGTTTTCGCGATTATTGGGAAAAAGCGGCGCAGGGATCCTCGCGCTGCGCGGGTTGCGTGACGAGGTAACTTGAAAAGGCAGGCGGCAGCGTCGGTCTTGTTTCCAGTTGCCCAATGCTCTGGACCGACAGGCGCGGCGCGGCGCCCTGCAACAAGAACGGTGCCCCGCGGTCGCGCCGCGCATGGCCGTTTCCGGTGATCACGACGACCGGCCCCCCGGTGGCCAGGAACGCCTTCAGCGCGGTTTGGGCAATTGCCGCATCGCGCAAACGCTGCGCTTGAACCATCCCCGGCAGGATCGACACGGGCAGAGCATCGCAATGCGCGGCAAATTGTTCGTCCTCGCGTTCCTTCTGCTCTGATTGAGGCAACGGCATGTCCAACCGGTAAATATGTGCATCCGCCCCGAACACTGCTGCCGCACCCTGGGTAAAGGCGCGTTTTGCGCGGGCGCGCGGCACATTCGCGCCAAACACCTGTGCCCGCGGGGCGGCCTGAAAAATCGCGACGTAATAGCGAAAATCAGGCCATCCCGAGCCGGGCCAGCCAAGAACAGACCCAAGCTCCTTGGGCTGTCCCAGCAAATCAGGCGCATATCTGCCAGCCTGTTCGGCCGTCAGCATTTCAAAGACCAGCGCCTTTGGTTCGATCAGGGTAACGGCAGTCGCCTGATTGACGTGGTGACCGGGATTGTCGTGAACTTCGCCCAGAAAGACCACATCGGCTCTGGGCAATGTGCCAAGCTCAGCGACCGAGATTTCCGCAGCAACCGCCAAAACCGGTGCCCCCAGGAACAGGGCAAAGCCCAAGAGGATCTTTTTCATATGGGTCGCTCTCCGCTATCGCCCGGCGAAATGAGTCCCGCTCATCGGGTCTTTTTTCCCCTCTGATAGACTGCTAAGCGTGGGTATGGTTAACTTCAACCCCGGACAGTCACGGTGACGCTTTCCCGTCTGACACTGGTGACAGGTGGCGCCGCGTCGGGCAAGTCCCGGTGGGCGGAAGGCCTGGTGACGGGTGATGGCCGCGCGAAAACCTATATCGCAACGGCCACGCAGGGCGACGCGGAAATGCGCGCGAAAATCGCGAAACACCGGCGCGACCGGGGATCGGGGTGGAAAACCATCGAAGCTCCCCTTGATTTAGCGCAGGTTATCAGTGGTTTACCCAAAGGGCGCGTCGTTCTTGTCGATTGCCTGACCATGTGGTTGTCCAATCAAATGTTGCGGGGCGGCGATCTGGCCGGGGCGACCGACGAACTGGTGCAAGCGGTCGGGCAATCGACCATTCCAATGGTTCTGGTGACCAATGAAACCGGGTCAGGCGGCGTGCCCGACAACGCGCTTGCCCGCGCCTTCCAGGCAGAGCAGGGCACGCTCAACCAGCGGATCGCAGCCATTTCCGATCTGGTGGTTCTGGTTACGGCGGGCCTGCCGCTGGCGATCAAGGGCGCCCTCTCCGGGGGCCGGTCATGACCCGGTGGTGGTGGGTGCGTCACGGCCCGACACATGCCAACAGCCTGATCGGCTGGACCGACCTGCCTGCGGACCTGTCCGATACCGGCGCGCTTGAAAGGCTGAACGCGTACTTGCCCGATAAGGCAGTCGTCGTTTCATCGGACCTGATCCGCGCCTCGGCCACGGCGGATGTTCTGTCGAAGGGGCGCGAAAGGCTGGAAGACGTGCCGGACTTGCGCGAACTGAATTTCGGCACATGGGAAGGAAAAACCGCAGCCCAGGTCGCAAGGTCGGACCCCGAAATATCAAGGGAGTACTGGTCAAATCCCGGCGAAACCGCCCCCCCCGGAGGGGAAAGCTGGACCGCAACCGCCACGCGCGTCGCCGCGTTCGTTGACCGGATCGGCGACAAATTCGTTGACCACGACATCATTGCGGTCGCGCATTTCGGCGTTATCCTGACGCAATTGCAAATCGCCGGCGCGATGGCCGGAAAGTCGGCCCTTGCCTTCAAGATCGACAATTTGTCAGTGACCTGTCTGGAACATAACCCGCCCCATTGGCGCGTTCTTGGCGTCAATCATTGTCCGTGACCTTGCCGGCCAAATGCATCCGACGTGAAATGACCCGGCGGGATTTCGTTAAGATTTACCAAAAATAAACCAACCGATCTTAACCCTTTCCCAACGGGATCGAGAGGTCGGGATTTGATTACCAAAACCTATACGGTTGCTTTTCAGGGTGTCGACGCGCGGCTGGTCGAGGTGCAATGCGCCGTTTCCGCCGGGCTGCCCGCGTTTTCGATCGTCGGCCTGCCGGACAAAGCCGTTTCCGAAGCCAGGGAACGGGTGCGCTCTGCGCTGAATGCCATGTCGGTCGCAATGCCTGCGCGGCGCATCACGATCAATCTGTCGCCCGCCGACCTGCCCAAGGAGGGATCTCATTTCGATTTGCCGATCGCGCTTGCAGTGCTTGCAGCGCTTGACATTCTGCCACGCGATCAGGTCGGGGGGTTGGTCTCGCTTGGCGAATTGTCGCTGGATGGCGCGCTGATCCCGGTCATCGGCGCCCTGCCCGCCGCGGTGAGTGCCGCGGAAAAGAACTATGATCTGGTTTGCCCGGCGGCCTGCGGGCCCGAGGCGGCGTGGGTTGATGCCGTCAAGGTCATCCCGCCCAACAGCCTTTTGGACTGCGTCAACCATTTCAACGGGCGTTCGCTGCTGGCACCTGCCGTCCCCGGTCAGGTCAATTCCTCCGGGCATTACCGGGATCTGCGCGACGTCAAGGGACAGGAACGCGCCAAGCGCGCTTTGGAAATCGCAGCGGCAGGACGCCACCACATGATCATGGTCGGCTCTCCGGGTTCGGGAAAATCCATGCTGGCGGCGCGCATGCCCGGCATCCTGCCGCCGCTGGACGCACAGGAAACGCTGGAAACGTCGATGATACACTCACTTGCGGGACTGATCGAGGAAGGCGGAATATCCCGGGACAGCCCGTTCCGCACCCCCCATCACACGTCGTCCATGGCCGCAATCGTCGGGGGCGGCCGCAACGCCAAACCGGGGGAAATATCGCTTGCCCACAACGGTGTTCTGTTCCTTGACGAATTCCCCGAATTTGCCCGGACCGTGCTGGAAACGCTGCGCCAGCCGATCGAAACGGGCGATGTGGTCGTCGCACGGGCGAATGCGCATGTTCGCTATCCCTGCCGTTTCCTGCTGGTGGCCGCCGCAAACCCCTGCAAGTGCGGATACCTCGCCGATCCGGCACGGGCCTGCAATCGCGCGCCCAATTGTGGTGCGGATTATCTGGGCCGGATCTCGGGGCCGTTGATGGACCGTTTCGACCTCAGGCTGGAAGTTCCGCCCGTCACGGCCGAGGATCTGCATCTGCCGGACAGCGGTGATCGGTCGGCGGATGTTCTGGCGCGCGTCGTCTGCGCGCGGCAGGTGCAGGCCCACCGGTTTGCAGACGTTCCGGATTGTCGCGTCAACGCCGATGCCGAAGGTGAACTGCTTCAGCAGATTGCAAGCCCCGATGCCGAAGGGACCGCACTGCTTGAAAAAGTTTCCAATCGGTTTCACCTGACGGCGCGGGGTTACCACCGTGTGTTGCGCGTGGCGCGGACCATAGCGGATCTGGACGGGTGTGAAACCGTGGCATCGAACCATCTGGCCGAGGCGGTCTCGTTTCGAATAATGGGACAGGATGCCTGAAAGCCGGTCCGCAGCGACCCTCAGCGCGAGCGGGGGCAAATGCCGCCAATAAAGGCGGCGACGTTTTGCAGTGCCTCGTCGGCCTCCCGCAGATGGCCCTGAAAAATCTGCCACACATGGGGAACATCTGGCCAGACCTCCAACTGGGCAGAGACGCCCTGCGCTTTCAGTCTTTCGGTCAGACGACGGGAATCATCCAGCAGGATTTCCGTGTCGCCGACCTGAATGAGGACAGGGTTCACACCCCTGAAATCCCCATAAAGCGGCGAGGCGAGCGGGTTCAGCGGCGCCGCGCCATCCAGGTAAATCCGCGCAAGTTCGGATGACCGCGTCACGGGCAGGAATGGGTCCCTGACGGCGTTTAATGCCAAGCTGTCCCCGCCAAGGGCAAGGTCCGTCCACGGCGAAAAGGCAAAAGCGCCCGCGGGAAGCGGCATGTGTTCCTGGCGCACGAGGTGCAGCAGTCCCAACATCAGCCCACCCCCCGCGCTGTCACCACCGAAAACGACACGATCGGGGCTGTAGCCACGGCTCAACAGCGTTTCGTAAACGCGGCGGGCATCCTCCAACCCCGCAGGAAACGGGTGTTCCGGTGATTTGCGATAATCGGGCAAGACGGCGCGCATTCCCGTCATCGCGCAAAGACGTGCGAGCATCGCCTGATGCGTGGCCGGGTTGCCAATCGCGTAGGAACCCCCGTGAAGATAGAGCATGACCCCGTCATTCTTCACAACCCCCGCGGACACCCAGGTAACGGGCAAATCACGCGAAAGGCTTTCGTTGACATATGCAGCGTAAGGCGGGTTGGCGAAGAGAAGCCTGGCCTGACGCGAAAACCGCCGCCGCAAGGCAATGATGTCATCCGCGGATTGCAGATGGCGTTTTTCGATGTGACGCAGGAAAAAATTCAGCGCACGCAGCCGAGGGGTCATCGCGCGGCTCTGCGGGCCTCGATCGCATCCCAGATCAGTGCCGCGGCATTGGTGCCATCAAACCTCTCAAGCTCCTGAATGCCCGTGGGCGATGTCAGGTTGATCTCGGTCAGGTTCCCCCCAATCACGTCGATCCCCACGAACACCTGACCCTTTTCCCTGAGCAAAGGCCCGATTCGCGCGCATATTTCCAGTTCCCGTGCGGTCAGTCCGGCTTGTTCGGGCTTGCCGCCGACATGCATGTTGGACCTTGTTTCGCCCGCCGCAGGGACACGGTTGATCGCCCCGACTGGTTTGCCATCGACCAGGATGATACGTTTGTCGCCCTTTGCGACATCTGGCAGAAACTTCTGAACGATAAGGGGTTCTGCGTTGATGCTCGCAAAAAGCTCGTGGAGAGAATTGAGGTTCCGATCCCCCGGAACCAGCCTGAAAACGCCCGCTCCTCCGTTGCCGTAAAGAGGTTTGAGAATGACGTCCCCGTGCAAATCCCGAAAGGCCTTCAACGTTTCGATGTCCCGCGCAATCGTTGTTGGCGGGGTCAGGTCCGGGAATTGCAGGACCAGAAGTTTTTCGGGATAATTTCGCACCCAGGTCGGGTCGTTCACAACAAGCGTCTGGGGGTGGATCATATCCAGAAGGTGCGTGGACGTGATGTAACCCATGTCAAAAGGCGGATCCTGGCGCAGCCAGACCACATCAAAGTCAGCCAGGTCGGCTTCGGCACGTTCGCCAAGGGCATAGTGATCCCCTTTTTCGCGCCGGACCCGCAGGGCAGCGCCACGTGCGGTCACTTTCCCGTCCTGAAAGGCCAGTTTGTCGGGTGTGTAGTAAAACAATTCGTGGCCGCGAGACTGGGCCTCTTCGGCCAGACGAAAGGTGCTGTCGGCATCGATATCGACATTCTCGACCGGATCCATCTGGAAGGCAACTTTGAGGGGCATGGGCAAGAACCGCATCTGATGGAACCAGACCTATATCTGGTCCAGACTTTGCGACTTTGCAACCTTTCGCGATTGATTGATGGGGGATCTATTCCAAAACAAGCGGCAAATCCCTTGGCCCCGTAGGCCCAACCCATGGTCAAACGACGGCACATTGGCCGCGCCCGCGATGTCGTGAAGGTTGGGCCAGCTCAGCTTGGCGCGTTACGCGCAGAGTACGTTTTCAATAACTTCGATGCGCCCGCCGCCATCAACCAGTGCGACGTCAAACCGCGCGAACGAATTCAACCCGTCCTTGAGCGTGCCCAGATAAACTTCGGCTGATCGGGTGATGCGATCGATCTGTCGACGCCCCAGCCTTTCCGCCGCGCGCGCATGTGTGCGGCTTTTCTTCACTTCCACGAACACGACGTTTCCGTCTTTTTCGGCGATCAGATCAATCTCGCCTGCGCCCGTGCGCCAGCGCCGTTCCGCGATCCTGTGCCCGTGACGTTCATAATGCCGCGCAACACCGTCTTCCGCGGCCAAACCACCGTAATAGGAGTTCGCCCCGCTCACGGCTTTTTTCCCAGATCAAGGGCAAGCCGATAGACCTGCTTGCGCGGCGCGCCCGTCAATTCGGTCGCCAGATCAACCGCGTCGCGCAGCGTATCGCTGGTTGTCATCGCCTTTTTCAACACATCCTCCAATCCATCGGCATCGATCGTCTTTTCGTCGCCGGGGCCGACAACAATGACCAATTCACCCTTTGGCGCAGTATGGTTGAACTCAGCCGCGAGTTCACCGAGAGCGCCACGTGTTACCTGTTCAAACTTCTTCGTCAGTTCGCGACAAACGGCCGCCTGACGATCCGCCCCCAATACTTGCACCATATCCATTAATGTTTTGCCAACGCGACGCGGGCTTTCAAAGAACACGAGGCTGCCGGGAACGGACCGGATATCGGCAAGGGCTTTTTGCCGCGCAGACGCTTTCACCGGCAGGAACCCGGCGAAATAGAACCTGTCCGTTGGCAGACCGGCGACAACCAGCGCCGCCAACAGCGCCGAGGCACCGGGCGCCGCCCAGACATTCATCCCGTTCGCAATCGCCTCTCGCGCAAGGGTAAACCCCGGGTCAGCCACCAGCGGCGTCCCCGCATCCGAGACATAAGCCACCGACCGTCCGTCGCGTATGGCCTCCATCAGTTTCGGACGTTGCCGGGCCCCGTTATGGTCGTGGTAAGGCACGACCTTCCGGCCTGCCAAAGACACCCCATGAAGATCCAGAAGATGGCGGGTGTTGCGGGTATCTTCGGCTGCAAGCACATCCGCGTTTTTCAGAACGTCAAGCGCACGCAGCGTAATGTCGCGCGCCGAACCGATCGGTGTGGCCACGAAATAGAGCCCCGCGGCCAGCAATTGGTGTCGATCCGTCAACAATTCCACCTCAACATCATCAGGACATTTACTTAAGTCGTCCGGTTCATTAGGTTTTGCACATTCCGGACCGGACTGACCAGTCACTTAGGAGCACCACGTGAACACTCTTGCCCCACCCGCCATTCTCAGACTGTTTCGTCTGGCCCTGTTGGCTTTCGTGGCCGCCCTTGTCAGCGGATGTGAACTGGATATCGGGGGAACCGGCCCTGTCGTCAATACCCGCGCGGAGGTACCGGTTGCCCTGTTGATTCCCTTCGGCTCGGAAGATTCCAACAACGATATCCTCGCCACCAGCCTGCAAAACGCCGCGCAACTGGCCATTTCGGATCTTGACGGGGTCAAGATCGACCTCAGGATTTACAAGACCGCCGGATCGCCTTCGGGTGCGGCCGATGCCGCGACCAAGGCGGCGAACGAAGGGGCCAAGATCATCCTCGGTCCGGTGTTCGGACAAGCGGCGAACGCCGCCGGTGCCGCGGTTTCCGCGCGCGGGCTGAGCGTTCTCAGCATGTCCAACAACACCGAGATTGCCGGTGGGAACGTCTATGTTCTGGGTCATACATTTGCGAACACTGCCGACCGGCTGGTCAGTTACGCCAAGTCAAAGGGTCTGGGGAATGTCCTCGTGGTCCATGCCAACAACCTGACCGGGCAGGTCGGAAAGGACGCCGTTGAAAGCGCCGCCGCAACGGCAGGGGCCGAGTTCACCGGGTCGGCGTCCTACGAGTTTTCCCAGCAGGGCGTCATCACGGCGGTGCGCGACATTGCAAAACAGGTGCAGGAGTCCGGGACGGACACGATTGTTTTTGCCTCCGACACGGCGGGTGCGTTACCCATATTGGCACAATTGCTGCCGGAAAACGGAGTGGATCCGAAAGAGATCAAGTTCATGGGGCTGACACGTTGGGACATCCCGACGCAAACCTTGTCGCTGACCGGTTTGCAGGGCGGGTGGTTCGCTTTGCCCGATCCCTCGCTTTCGGGCAGCTTTCGTGATCGCTATACGCAGGCCTATGGGCAGCAACCTCACCCTCTGGCCGGGATCGCCTATGATGGAATCGCCGCGATCGGGGCGCTGATCTCCAGCGGGAAATCCGACGCCTTGTCACCGGCCAACCTGACCCAGCGGTCCGGGTTTGCGGGCGTCAATGGCGTGTTTCGCCTGCTGCCGGACGGAACCAACGAACGCGCGATGGCTGTCGTGGAAATCGAAAACAATCAGGTGAAAGTCATTGACCCTGCGCCCCGCAGCTTCGGCCTTGTCGGGTTCTGAACCCG
>CAYXNM010000010.1:0-33045 GCA_964466385.1 uncultured Rhodobacter sp.
CATGTTGAGACGGCGAACTGGAAACAATCTGAGGCACTTCAGTTCAACAACAACCGGATCGACGAAAAAAGTGAAACGAACAGTAACCTTTGGAGGGACCAAAATGTTCAAACTTGCAAAAAACTTCAAGAATGATGAATCTGGCGCAGTCACCGTTGACTGGGTTGTTCTGACAGCAGCCATCGTTGGCCTGGGCATCGCCGTTCTGGCAGCCGTTTCGGACGGCGTTGAGAACCTGTCGAGCGACATCGATACCCAGCTTTCTGGCCAAGGTGTATCCACCACATTCTAAGACTTTCAGTCTTGGTTTTGAGGAAGCTGCGCAACCCGCGCGGCTTCCTTCTTTTTTTTGCGAACCGCATTTCCCGATATTTACGTTCTTTCCATTCTTTTGCCGCATTTATCGACCAGTTCTATCATCGGGGCCGACAGCCGGGCTGAACCGGTCCTGTATTCACAGGTTGGGTAAATGCAGCGCTGGATCAAGAAATATACGTCTGACGATGACGGTGCGGTGACCGCGGACTGGGTCGTGATTTCCGGGTTCGCAATCGCCATGGCGCTTTCGGTTGCGACGGCTCTTTCCCCCGCGCTGGAGCAACAGGGGACCGAAATCCTGTCCTCCGTCAGCATATCCACGACATTTTGAATTGGGTTTTGCGGTGAAACGTGTAAATATCAATTCAAAAGCGGGTAAACACCCCGACCAGAGCAGTCGATCAAAGGTCAGATCATGCGAATAATGTTCGCTCTCATACTCATCGTCGGCATGGGACTTGCCGGTTTTGCCGTTTACATGGCACAGGGCCGGTTCAATGAATACCAGACGGTTCTGGACAGCCAGCGCAAGGCGCTGAGCCAGAACGTTCCCCTGACGCGGGTCTTTGTCAGCAACGTCCCGCTCAAATACGGGCAAAAACTGGCCAAGGAAGATGTGCGCATCGTCGCCTGGCCCGAAAACGCCATTCCCGAAGGGGCCTTTACCGATCCCAAGATCCTGTTTGTGGAAGACAAGGACCGGACGGTTCTGCGCGCGATGGAAAAGGACGAAGCGATTCTGGCGGCAAAGGTCACCGAGCCGGGCGAAGACGCCGGCGTTGCCTCGCGCCTGTCAGCGGGGATGCGTGCATTCACCATCCGTGTCGACGTCGCGTCAGGCGTTTCGGGGTTCCTGAGACCGGGAGACAGTGTCGACGTCTACTGGACCGGGCGCATTGGCAAGCGCGATGTAACGCGACTTATCCTGGAAGACATCAAACTGATCGCCATTGATCAGATTGCCGACGGCGACCGCAGCAATCCCATCGTCGCGCGGACCGTGACGGCGGAGGTTTCGCCGGGCGTCGTGGCCTCGCTGGTGCAGGCGCAATCCACGGGGCGACTCTTGTTGTCCTTGCGCGGCACCGAGGACAACGCGAGCCTTGGCCAGATCGAAGTCGATCAGGACCAGTTGCTGGGAATCCAGAAAGAGGTTGTGCAGGAAGTGGTGAAAGAAAAAATCTGCACGATCAAGACCCGCAAAGGCGCAAGCGTTGTCGAGATTGTGATCCCGTGTTCGAAACCCTGACGCGCACGCGCACGCTCGGCTTGATCGATAGGCGACACACGGAAAGCCGGGATGCGGTTCGCCCCCCGGCCCGGTCGCCGCGCTTGTTGCGGTCACGGGGCGCAAAAACCGACCTTCCGATGTGACTTATCCACATCTGTTGGACCCACCAACCAATTGATTCTTGCAAATAAAGAGTATTTGGCGCAAAATCGAAACAATGGGCGAAGCAGACCCGTAAAACGACGACGTGATCAGAGAGGCAAGGTCACATGAAATCGAGCAGATTGGTGAGCGCCGGCCTATTGGGGCTGGCCGTCGCGGTTGGAGCGGTCATCCCCGCCACCGCACAGGATACCCTCAAGGTCATGCGGGGGTCGGCTTCCAGCAGCGTCAGCGTTGCCATGAACCGGGCCATCGTCATGGAAAGTGACACACCGTTCGCGGAATTGTCCGTCGCCAACCCGGCAATCGCGGACATCGCAACGCTATCGGACCGCACGATGTACATTCTGGGGAAGGCTCCGGGACGGACAACCCTGACATTGCTCGGACCGGATGGCCGGTTGATCACGAATGTCAGCGTGCGGGTCATTCCGGATATCGCGGAATTCAAGGAACGCTTGCAGGAAATCCTGCCCGGCGAGGAAATCGAGGTCCGTACCGCCAATGACGGCATCGTGTTGAGCGGGCGTGTTTCGGGAAAACAGAAACTGTCGCGCGCGCTTGAACTGGGCGAGCGTTATGCACCGGACCGTGTGACCAACCTGATGACCGTCGGGGGCACGCAGCAGGTCATGCTCAAGGTGCGTTTCGCCGAAATGCAGCGTTCCGTTACCAAAAACCTGACCTCCAGCCTTGGCCTGAGCGCCACCGGCGGCGCGCTGACCGGTGAAGGCGGCAACACGATTTTCACCAACGGAACCAACTCGACGAATTATGTCGACGGCGATCTGACCACGCTTGGGACGTCCTCGACCGAACGCGTGGGGGCCTATGGCATCGGATTCAGCGCAGGCGGCGTTCAGATGGCCCTGCTGCTGGAGGCGCTCGAAACAAAAGGGCTGGTACGAACGCTCGCCGAACCCAACCTCGTTGCAATATCCGGGCAACCGGCAAACTTTCTGGCCGGGGGCGAATACCCCATTCCCGTGTCAACGGCGAACGGCGTTTCCGTCGAATACAAACCCTTTGGCGTTGAAATGAACTTCACGCCTGTGGTCATCGATGAGAACCTGATCAGCCTTGATATTTCGGCTGCGGTCAGTTCGATCGATACGACCGTGACGGTTACGCAATCGGGCGGCATTTCGGTCAATGCCTTCAAGAAACGGCAGACCTCGACCACGGTCGAGATGCGCGACGGACAGAGCTTTGCCATTGCGGGCCTGTTGCAGGACGACTTTACGGACAGTGCCGGTCAGGTCCCGTGGCTGGGGGATATTCCGGTTCTCGGCGCGCTCTTTCGCAGTTCGGATTTCAGTCGTCGTCAGAGCGAACTTGTCATCATCGTAACGCCGCATCTGGTCACGCCCGTCAATGGCGACAGCCTGACCCTGCCCACGGATCGCATCAGGATCCCGTCGGAATCCGAATTGTTCATGCTCGGTAAAGTCGCGGGAAAAACCGGCAAGAAAGAGGTTATCAGCGATATCTCGACCCAGGACTTTCAGGGGTCTTATGGTTATGTGATGGAGTAAGCGCATGGGAAATATACGAAAAACATACGTCCTTTCCTGTTCCGCGATCATTTTGCTGACCGCTTGTTCGCCCCTGAACAGAACCCTCAACCGGGGTATTTCGACGCTCAACTGGGAAGCCGGAAAGGAGCTTGACGAAGGGAATTTCGGCAACCCCAACTACAACAACCTGCTGGTGCAGGCGGCTTATGCCGACCAGAACGGTCTGTTGCTGGATTTATCTCGAAAATTTGAGAAAGATGTTCCGGCGATGATCAACTTTGCGTTCGGCTCGTCAAAGCTCGACCAGGAATCGCGCGGCATTCTGCTGCGTCAGGCCAGTTGGATCAAACAGTTCCCCGAGATCAAGTTCCGTGTTTACGGGCACACCGATCTTGTCGGCACCCGGAAATACAACCAGCGGCTTGGGTTGCTCCGCGCCAATCGGGCGGTGAATTACCTTATTTCTCAAGGCATTGGCGCGGACAGATTGGAGGCGGTCGCCTCGTTTGGCGAAACCCAGCCGCTGATCGTGACCGAGGGTCGGGAACGCAAGAACCGCCGCACGGTCACCGAAGTGATCGGTTTTGCGCGCAATTTCGTGGGCGACGATCTGGACGGAAAATATGCCGAGCTGATTTACCGCAAGTATGTCTCGAACGACATCACCACAGATACGGCCAATTCTACGAATTAATCCTCGCAAAAGCCGTAAAATCGCCCCAGTTTCCGAGGAAAAAATGCCTGTGGAGGACTCTCCTTCTGCGCGGGCACCAAAGTAAATACAACAGATACCCCTGCCAGTCGGTCTGCTTCCACGGGATTGCGCGGATACTCACATCTGCATGATCTCCTGATGGTAACAAATGTATCGGACGCACGGGCATGGGTCTGCGAAAAACGGAAGAAGTCGGCATCGACGCCTGCGCAATAGCGCGGGACGTGCAGGCTTTTGATCTGTTGATCGAGGACATGGAAACCGAACTTGGTGAACGCTGGGGTGGTCTGAACTTTGGGGACGGCCTGACCTACATCAAATCCTCCGAGGCGAAAAACCTGGATTTCGTGGCGATCGCCGTTGACAGCAAGGACGAAAAAGACCTCTCCAGCGTGTCCGAACTGATCACGGCGGCCAGCAATGCCAAGGTCAAGGTCATCCTTGTCGCGCATGATCTTTCCCCAACTGCGCTGCACCAGCTTCTGCGGCTGGGGGCCGATGATTTCGCCCCCTACCCTTTGCCTGATGGCGCGCTTCACGAAGCTATCGAACGTTTGCGCAAACCGGCGGTTCAAGTTGTGCCCGCGACTGACACCGGTAGCGCGCGTGACCGGCAGGGCGTTGTCCTGCCGGTCTTCGGATTGGCGGGGGGTGTCGGCTCAACGACACTTGCCGTCAACCTTGGCTGGGAACTGGCCCTTCTGGGCGTCAAGAACGGCATGAAGACCTGTATTCTTGATCTCGATCTGCAGGGGGGGTCGGTCTCGACCTATCTCGACCTGCCGCGACGCGAAGCGATTTTCGAACTGTTGTCGGACACCGCAGCCATCGACACCGAGAGTTTCAGCCAGGCAATGTTGTCGTTCAACGACAAGATGGACGTGCTGACCGCGCCCGCCGACGCGCTGCCTTTGGAAATCCTGTCCCCCGAGGACGTGGACATTCTTCTGGCCAAGGCGACGTCGATCTACGACTTTGTGATCATCGACATGCCGACAACGCTTGTTCAGTGGACAGAAACCATCCTTCAGCAGGCGGATGTCTATTTTGCGATCATGGAATTGGACATGCGTTCGGCTCAGAATGCTCTTCGATTCGTCCGGACACTCAATGCCGAAGACCTGCCGTTTGAAAAAGTCCGTTATGTGCTCAATCACGCGCCCAAATTCACCGACATCGGCGGGCGGGCGCGGATCAAGCGACTGGCGGAGAACCTCAATATCGATATCGAGTTGTTCTTCTCGGACGGGGGCAAACAAATCCTTCACAGCTGTGACCACGGTCTTCCGCTCGCGGAATCCGCGGCCAAGAACCCGCTGCGAAAGGAAATCGCGAAACTCGCAGGGTCAATCTTCGAATTGGCGACCGAACAGGCTGAAGCAGGGTAATAAAGGGGAGTTAGGATGTTTTCTCGGTACAAGAAACCAGCACCAGAGGCGCCCGCGCCGCAAGTCGCCGAACAGGTCCCGGTGATCGAACAGAAACCGCAGCCGCCAAGGCCGATCCCTGCACCCGCGCAAAGCGCGACGGCGTATCGCGAGTTGTCGGCAAAAGACGTGAAACGACGCGAGCGGCTGACGAACATTCGCATCGATCTGCACAAGCGCCTGCTGGATACGTTGAACCTTGCCGCCCTTGAACACGCCTCTGAATCCGATCTCCGGGCGGAAATCGCGGCAATATGTGCCGACGGTCTGGCCGAAATGGGCGTGGTCCTGAACAAGGACGAACGCGCGACCCTGCACCAGGAGCTTTACGACGAGGTGACGGGTCTTGGCCCCCTCGAACCGCTTCTTCGCGATGACGGCGTGAACGACATTCTGGTCAACGGTCCCCATCAGGTCTTTGTTGAACGCGCCGGTAAGCTGGAATTGTCAAACGTTCAGTTCAAAAACGAAAAACACCTGATGCGCGTCATCGACAAGATCGTTTCGGCCGTTGGTCGGCGGGTTGACGAAAGCAACCCCTATGTGGATGCGCGCCTGAGCGACGGATCGCGCTTCAACGCGATGGTCCCGCCGATCGCGGTTGATGGATCGCTGGTTTCGATCCGAAAATTCACCAAGGACAAGCTGGGCATCGACGAGTTGATGAAATTCGGCGCCTTCACCGAGGAAATGGCGCTATACCTGCGCGCGGCCGTTGGTTCGCATCTGAATATCATCGTCTCGGGCGGGACCGGTTCGGGGAAAACGACGACGCTGAACGCGCTTTCGTCGATGATTGCCGACAATGAACGGATCCTCACGATCGAGGATACGGCCGAACTTCAGCTTCAGCAAATCCATGTGGGCCGGATGGAAAGCCGCCCGGCCAACGTTGAAGGCAAGGGCGCCGTCAGCCAGCGCGACTGTCTGCGCAACGCGCTTCGGATGCGCCCTGACCGGATCATCGTGGGCGAGACCCGCGGCGAGGAAGTCATCGACATGTTGCAGGCGATGAACACCGGCCATGACGGTTCCATGACCACGATCCACGCCAACAGCGCACGCGATGGTGTCAGCCGTCTGGAAAACATGGTCGCCATGGCGGGGATTGAAATGCCGCTCAAGGCCGTGCGGTCACAAATCGCCAGCGCTGTGCATCTGATCGTTCAGGCCAGCCGCCTGATGGACGGGTCGCGGCGGATGGTGTCGATCACCGAAGTCACCGGAATGGAGGGCGATATCATCACCATGCAAGAGATTTTCTCTTTCAAGCGGGAAGGTCTGGATGAAAACGGCAAGATCATCGGGCATTTTCAGGGCAACGGCATCCGCTCGCATTATTCGGAACGTTTCAAGCATTCGGGTTTTGAGCTGCCGTCAAGCCTCTACACCCAAACAGCCGCGCGATAGGAGAATGACATGAGCCCGGAACCCATCATTTACGGCGCCATCTTTTTCGCGGTCCTGTTGCTTGTCGAGGGTCTCTACCTTGTCATCTTCGGGAAATCGATCAAGTTCAACAGCAAGGTCAATCGCCGGATCGATCTGCTTGAAAAGGGAAATGACCGCGAGCAGGTGCTGGAAACCCTGCGCAAGGAACGCGAACAACACCGCGTCAGCCTCAGCATTCCGATTTACTCGATGATTTCCAACAAGGCGGCCAAGGCCAACATCGCCTTCAGCCCCAAGGCCCTGATCATGGTGATGGTCTTTCTTGGGGTCGTGGCGTTTGTCGGGCTGACCGTTGGCACGTCAGCCTCGCTGCTGGTGCGCGCCGGTGTGTCGGTCGTGATGGGGTTTGGTGCGGTTTACATGTGGCTCAACAAAAAGGCCAAGGCACGCATGGCCCTGATCGAGGAACAACTGCCCGACGCGGTGGAACTGATGGTGCGCTCGCTCAAAGTGGGCCACCCGTTCACCAGCGCGATCAACATCGTCGCACAGGAGGTCGCGGACCCGCTCGGGTCGGAATTCGGCATCATCGCGGACGAGGCCGCCTATGGCATGGAGATCACCGAGAGCCTCGCGAAAATGGCCGAAAACATCGACACGCAGGACATGCGTTTTCTGGCGGTTGCGGTCAGTATCCAACAAAAGTCCGGTGGTAATCTGGCCGAGATTCTGGCCGGTCTTGCCAAGGTGATCCGCGCGCGGTTCAAGCTTTTTCGCCGCGTGAAAGCCATCACAGCCGAAGCGAAATGGTCAGGCATGTTCCTGTCACTGTTTCCGCTTGGCGCTCTGGCGGCCATCAACATCATGCAACCGCACTACTATGACGCGGTGATGGAAACCGAGTATTTCATCCCCGCCTGCCTGGTCGTCGGCGTGTTTCTGGCGGTCAATTACATCTTCATGAAGATAATGGTCAACATCAAGGTTTAGGGGCAAACCATGGAAAAGATAACACAATATAGCGATGCGGCGATGACGTTTCTGACGGACAAGCTTGGCCCGATGGGGCCTTTGTTTGCGGTCGGAATTGCCGGGTTGCTGCTGGTTCTTATTTCCTTGCCGATCATGCTCCGCCGCAGGGCGGACCCGATGGACAAGCTGGAAGCTGGCGCCAGGAAGACAAAAGAGAAAAAAGCGGACCCCAGCCAACCCAAATTGCGGTACGAGGAGAAAGGCCCCAAACTGGACAAATTCGCCAGCTTTCTGGAGCCACAGGACCAGTCCACCTTCACCGCGAACCAATTGAAGCTTGTGCAGGCGGGATACCGGCAACAATCCTCCGTTCGGACTTTTCATTTTGCTCAGATGGCGCTGGCCCTCGGGTTCTTGCTGATCGGCATCATGGTTGTGATCATCCGCATCGACGATGCAACCACACAATCGGTCCTGATGACCATCCTCATCCCCGCCGGCGTCGGGTATTACCTGCCCAGCTATTGGGTCGAGAGGCGGCGTCAGACGCGACAGACCGCCCTGACCGAGGGCTTTCCCGATGCGCTCGATCTGATGCTGGTCTGCGTCGAGGCCGGTCAGTCGCTTGACCAGTCCATTCAAAGGGTCGCCGCCGAGATCAAACCGGCCTTCCCCGATCTCGCCGAGGAATTTGAAATCGTCGCCAACGAGATGAAGGCCGGGAAAGACCGCGTCAGCGTTCTGCGTGACATGGGCGAACGCGCGGGTGCACAGGACATTTCGGCCTTCGTGACCGTTCTGATCCAGTCGGCCAGTTTCGGAACATCCATTTCCGAAGCGCTGCGCGTTTATGGCAGTGAGATGCGCGACAAACGCGTCATGCGTGCCGAGGAAAAGGCCAACACCTTGCCGACCAAACTGACGCTCGGCACAATGATGTTTACGCTCCCGCCCTTGTTGATTATCCTTATCGGACCGTCGGTCTACGATATCTACGTGATGCTGGTGGTCGGGCAACAGTAAGAACAACAGGAACACATGCGAATAAAATGGGGGATCTTGGCAGGCATCCTGCTCTTGCTGACGGCGTGCCAGCAAGGCCTTCAGAACGACCGCATCGGGCCAAAGGCGCCCAAAGGAACCCCCCTTGTAACCGAGGCTGTCGACGGGCTGATCGTCGGACATCGACTGATGGCGGCCGGTGAATACGAACTTGCCCTGCGCGCCTATTCCCGCGCCGCTCTGACCCACGGACTGAACGCGGACGTTCTCAGCGCGCTTGGGTCGGCCAACCTCAGGCTGGGGAGATTGAAACAGGCGCGCCGATTGCTGGAAAGCGCGGTCGAAAAAGACCCGGAATTCGTCCCGGCATGGAACAACCTTGGGGTTGTATTGATGGAATTGGGCATCGAAGGCGAGGCAAGGCGTGTTTTTCGCAACGCTTTTGCACTTGATAATGGAAATTCCGAACAAATCCGCGAAAATTTGCGACTTGCTATCGCAAAAACGGAAAACACCGCTTATGCTGCCGATAACGATAATAAATTCGAGCTGGTTCGGCGGGGCAACGGGCGCTACCTCTTGCTGCACACACCGGCATCGGAGATCGAGCAGTAGAGGAAGTCCCGGTTCATGAGACTTTTTTCGTTCGCGGCGGTGATGCTGGCAGGGGCGGTGACGCTTTCCGGTTGTGACAAGTTGCGCGACGCGTCGGTGAAAAAGGAAATCGACGGCGTCAACGTTATCGATGCAACCAACCTCAACGACATCATGATGACGGTTGCGGACCCCAACGAGGCCGTCGATTATTTCCAGAGATCACTCCAGCAGGAGCCGGACCGGATGGATTTCCGGCGCGGGCTCGCGAAATCTCTGGTCCGCGCCAAGCGGGCATCCGAAGCCGTGTTGATCTATGACAAGATCGTTGCCTCGGACGGGGTGACGAATGACGACCGGGTGAACTATGCCGATGCGCTCATTCGCACCAACGAATGGAAAGATGCCGAAACGCAGCTGGACCTTGTCCCACCGACCCATGAAACCTATCAGCGCTACCGGCTTGAAGCGATGGTTGCAGACAGCAACAAGGAATGGGAACGCGCCGATTCCTTTTATGAAACCGCCGCCGGCCTGACGACAAAACCCGCGGGTGTTCTGAACAACTGGGGTTATTCCAAGCTGACGCGCGGCGATTCAAGCGCGGCTGAGCGCCTGTTCCTGGAAGCGATCACCTACGACAAGAACATGTTCACCGCCAAGAATAATCTGGTGCTTGCCCGGGCAGCGCAGCGCAAATACACGCTGCCGGTGATCCGCATGACTCAGGTCGAAAAGGCCGAGCTTCTGCACACGATGGCCATCAGCGCCGCGCGACAGGGCGACATCGATGTTGCGCGCGGTTTGCTGGAAGAAGCGATTGACGTCCATCCGCGGCATTTTGATGCCGCCGTGCGCACCCTTGAAGCCCTGAATTCAAGTATCTGATCGCGGCGCACCGAAGGGGTTTGACATGGAACTGTCTTCGCAAGCGGCCCTATGGTTTCTGGTCCCTTCGCTTCCGGTCGCCCTGTGGATTGCCTGGAGCGACCTCAAATTCATGAAAATCACCAATCGCGCCGTTCTGGTCATGGCGGCGGTGTTCGTCGTTTTTGGCCTGATCGCGTTGCCTCTGTCGGTTTGGGCCTGGCAACTGGTGCAGATGGTTGTCGTGCTGGTTTTGGGCATACTGGTTCATGCCTTGCGGCTGGTGGGAGGCGGTGACGCGAAATACGCCGCGGCGATCGCGCCTTTCGTCGCGTTTCCCGATCTGCGCGATGTCCTTCTTCTCTTTGCCGCGATGGTGCTGTCGGCCCTTTTCTTTCACCGCCTGTTTTCCAGAATCCCCGCGGTGCGCCGCCTGACCGCGGACTGGAAATCCTGGGATGCGGGCAAGGATTTCCCGATGGGGCTGGCCCTTTCGGGGACGCTGATCACCTATCTTTTGCTGGCGGCAATTGGCGGGTGACCGGTCATCCCTGCCCTTGCCCTTGACACGGCGCGCGCATATGAAGCGCGGGCACATTGACCCGCCCGGACAAAAGGATTGAACGCGTGCCCCGTCTGGTGATGAAATTCGGAGGAACGTCGGTTGCCGATCTTGATCGCATCCGCGACGCGGCCCTGCGTGTCCAACAGGAGGTCGAAAACGGCTTTGAGGTCATTGTCATCGTTTCGGCCATGTCCGGCACCACCAACCGGCTTTCAGGCTGGGTCAATGAAACCTCGGCCATGTTTGACGCGCGTGAATACGATGCGGTGGTTTCCTCGGGTGAGAATGTCACCGCCGGTCTGATGGCGCTGACGTTGCAGGAATTGGGGGTGCCCGCGCGCAGTTGGCAGGGCTGGCAGGTGCCGCTCAATACCTCGTCTGCGCATGGTGCGGCGCGGATCAATGACATCCCGACGGACAATCTGAACGCCAGGTTCGCCCGCGGCATGCAGGTGGCGGTGATCGCCGGGTTTCAGGGGATCGGCAGCGACGGGCGCATCACCACGCTTGGCCGGGGCGGATCGGACACCACGGCCGTTGCGTTTGCGGCAGCATTCAAGGCGGCAAGATGCGATATCTATACCGATGTCGAGGGCGTCTACACGACCGACCCGCGGATCGAATCAAAAGCGCGCAAGCTTGAAAAAATCTCTTACGAAGAGATGCTGGAACTGGCCTCGCTCGGCGCGAAGGTGCTCCAGACGCGGTCGGTCGAACTGGCGATGCGTTTCAAGGTTCGGCTGCGGGTCTTGTCCAGTTTCATGGAAACAAACGATCATTCGGGCACGCTTGTCTGTGACGAGGAAGAAATCATGGAAAACAACATTGTTTCAGGTGTCGCCTATTCACGCGACGAAGCGAAAATGACGCTGGTCTCGGTGGCCGACCGGCCCGGCATCGCGGCGGCAATCTTTTCACCGCTCGCAAAGGCCGGTGTGAATGTTGACATGATCGTGCAGAACATCTCGGAAGAAGGCCGCACGGACATGACCTTTTCGTGTCCCACGGATCAGGTTGCCCGTGCCGAAGCTGCGCTGGAAGCCGCAAAATCCGACCACAACATCAATTTTCACGGCCTGATCGCGGACACCGATGTGTGCAAGATTTCCGTGGTTGGGATCGGGATGCGCAGCCACGCCGGCGTTGCCGCAAAGATGTTCGAAGTCCTGTCGCGCGAAGGGGTCAATATCAAGGTCATCACCACGTCGGAAATCAAAGTTTCTGTGCTGGTGGACCGAAAATATATGGAATTGGCCGTCCAAGCCCTGCATGATGCCTTTGAACTCGACAAAAGAGGCTGAGCGCGGGGGCCAATGGCCGAAACATCAGGATCAAAGTCACGCAACCTGTTGAGGCGGCTGCGAGACGCGCTCGCGCTCGAAGGCGAGGGCCAGACCCGGCTTGACAACATCACCCACCTGATCGCGGACCAATTGTCGGCCGAGGTCTGCTCGATCTATCTGCTGCGCGATCCTGAAACGCTGGAACTTTGCGCGACCGAGGGGCTCAACCCCGCATCCGTCCACAAGACACGGCTGAGGATCGGCGAAGGACTGGTTGGGAAAGTTGCCCGTCAGGCCGTCGCGCTCAACACGCCGGACGCGACAAAAGAGCCTGAATTCAGATACATGCCGGAAACCGGGGAGGAGGTTTTTTCGTCTTTCCTGGGCGTTCCCATCCAACGGCTTGGCGAGATGCTGGGCGTTCTCGTCGTGCAGAGCAAGGCGGCGCGGATCCATAGCGAGGACGAGGTTTACGCCCTGGACGTCGTCGCCATGGTCATTGCCGAAATGGCCGAACTGGGTGCCTTTGTCGGCGAAGGCGCTGCCCTTTCCGCCCCCCACCAGCACCCCGTGACATTTCGCGGCGGCATCGCGCAGGAAGGGGCGGCCCAGGGGCGTGTTCTGTTGCATGACCCCCAGATCGTGATCGCAAACCCCGTCGCGGACGATCAGGAAGTCGAAAAAACGCGCCTGAACACGGCGCTCACCCGCCTGAAGGGCGACGTCGACGACATGCTGGAAATCGAGCTTGGCGGGGCGAGCGACGAGTCGCGTGAGATTCTGGAAGCCTACCGCATGTTCGCCAATTCGCGCGGATGGCTCAAACGGATGGAGGAGGGCATCCGCGGCGGCCTGGCCGCCGAAGTCGCCGTTGAACGGGAACAATCCGCGACCCGTGCGCGCATGGCCCGGGCAAGCGACCCCTACCTGCGGGAACGCCTGCACGATCTGGATGATCTTTCCAACAAATTGCTGCGAATCCTGACGGGACAGGGAACTGCGCACGGCCAGGATGCCCGCGAAAACTCAATCCTTGTGGCCAAGAATATCGGTCCCGGCGAATTGCTGGAATACGGCAGGAACCTGAACGGGATCGTGCTGGAGGAAGGCTCGGTCGGGTCGCATGCAACCATCGTCGCGCGCGCCATGGCGATTCCGCTGGTGATCCATGCCGAAAAGATCACGCGCGAGGCCCTCAACGGCGATCTGCTGCTGGTGGACGGCGATCAGGGACTGGCCCATTTGCGTCCCGAGGAAAGCGTGTCTTCGGCGTTTTGCGACAAGATCGAGATGCAGGATCAGGCCAAGGAGAAATACAGCGCGATTCGCGACCAGCCGGCCCGGACCAAAGACGGCGTCACGATCGGGTTGCACATGAATGCGGGTCTGATGGCAGATCTTCCCAGCCTTGCAGATTCCGGGGCCGAAGCCGTGGGGCTGTTTCGAACCGAACTACAGTTCCTCATTCGCAACACCGTCCCGAAACGTGGCGAATTGTCGGCGCTATATGCGCAAATCATGGACAGCGCGCAGGGCAAACGCATCGTGTTTCGCACGCTTGATATCGGCTCTGACAAGGTGCTGCCCTACATGAAACGGCAAGACGAGCCCAACCCCGCCATGGGGTGGCGCGCGATCAGGCTTGCGCTGGAAAAAAGCGGCGTCATGCGGATGCAGCTTCAGGCGCTGATCCGTGCGGCGAACGGCCGGCCTCTGACGATCATGTTTCCGTTCGTGGCCCAGTTTGAGGAGTTCACGCAGGCGCGCGAGGCGGTTTACAAGGAACTGGAACACGAGGCCAAACTGGGGCATGCCGTCCCGAAAACGGTTGAAATCGGCGCCATGCTTGAAACCCCTTCTCTGGCCTTTGCACCCGATCAATTCTTTGAAATAGCTGACTTTATTTCCATTGGCGGGAATGATCTCAAACAGTTTTTCTTTGCAGCGGATCGCGAGAACGAAAAAGTCAGGCGGCGCTATGACACGCTCAACGTCAGCTTTCTGGCGTTTATCGAGCAAATCGCGGCGCGGTGCGAAAGGTTGGGAACCCCCGTCAGCTTTTGCGGCGAAGACGCGGGGCGGCCTTTGGAGGCGCTGTGCCTCACGGCCATGGGCGTGCGCACCCTGTCAATGCGGCCCTCATCGATCGGGCCGGTCAAACACCTGTTGCGCCGGGTTGATCTTTCCGAAGTCCGCAAGGTCATCGACACGGCCAGAAGCACGGGCGCGCAATCGGTCCGGCGCGCGGTTCAGGGCTGGTTGCGACACAACTGAACCGGTCCACGGCACCGCCCCGTCGATGACCCTTCAGTGATCGCGCAGGACGTCTCCGCTGACGTCTCTGAACGCGCCGGGCACAAGATCCAGCGACAACAGACGGTCGGGATTGGTGGGTGGCGGATAGCGAAGGCTGGTTGCCTTGGCGAACCCGAAGCGGCCATAATAGGGCGCGTCTCCGATCAGAATGACGCGACGCCAGCCCAAGGCGCGCGCGCGATCGAGGCTTTCCCAGATCAACGCGCCGCCCAGCCCCTCGCCCTGGTGGGTGGGATGAACTGCGACCGGGCCGAGCAACAGGCATTCGTGGCCTTTGTCGCCCACGCGCACCGGCCAGTACCTGATGGCGCCGGCCAGCCCGCCGGTTTCATCGCGCGCCACAATCGAAAGGTCCGCAACCGGGGCAACCCCCTCGCGCAAGCGGTAGGAACTGAGCGCCTCGCGCCCCGGAGCAAACGCAAGGTCAAAGAGGTATTCGACCTCGTGACCGTCTTCGCGCTTTTCGGATGAGAGGCGAAACATGGAGGCGGGTCGATCCTGGCGTTATCCGGCTTCACGAAACCGTTGATTGCTCTGGAATTTCCCCTAACACGACGCTACCCATTGGGCAAACCGGAATGGAGCCACGATGTTTTACCGACCAGAAAACGGCCACGGGTTGCCGCATAACCCGTTCAGCGCCATCATCAGCCCCCGTCCCATCGGCTGGGTTTCCACCCGCGCGAGCGACGGAACCGACAATCTTGCGCCGTATTCGTTTTTCAACGGCGTTGCCTATACGCCGCCGCAGGTCATGTTCGCCTCGACCACGACCAAGGACAGCCTTGCGAACATCCGCCAGACCGGGGTTTTTTGCATCAATATCGTGTCCGCGGCCCTGATGAACGCCATGAACACAAGCTCCGAGAATTTTCCAAGCACGGTTGACGAGTTTGAGCGCGCGGGGCTGGAACGCAGCCAATGCGACACCATTGAATGCGCACGGGTGACGGCCTCGCCTGCCAGCCTGGAATGTCGCCTGACCGACATTCTGGCCCTGCGCGGGGACGACAACCACGCCATTTTCGGTGAGGTCACCGGCATTCATCTGTCCGACGACTGCGTTGTCGACGGTCGCTTTGACGTCACGCGCTATCATCCGCTGGCGCGGCTTGGTTACCGCGATTACACCGTCGTGCGCGATATCTTTGAACAAAAGCGGCCCGACGATCAGACGGGAGGCGCGTGACATGGCGACACATATCGGCGTGATCGGCGGCAGCGGTGTTTACGAGATCGATGGCTTGGAGGACGCAAGCTGGCAAAAGCAGGAAACCCCGTGGGGCGATCCGTCTGATGCTTTTCTGACGGGAACGCTGGCGGGGGTCAAAATGACCTTTCTTCCGCGCCACGGGCGGGGGCATGTACAGTCGCCCGGCTCGATCAACTATCGCGCCAATATCGATGCCCTGAAACGTCTGGGTGTCACGGATGTGATCTCGGTCTCGGCCTGCGGTTCTTTTCGCGAGGAAATGGCGCCGGGGGATTTCGTCCTCGTCGATCAGTTCATCGACCGGACGTTTGAGCGGCGAAAGTCCTTTTTCGGTCCGGGCTGCGTCGGGCATGTTTCCGTGGCCCACCCCACCTGCACGCGACTGCGCACAGCCTGTCTGACAGCGGCGCGTGATGGCGGTGTTACGGCCCATGACGGCGGCACCTATCTGGCCATGGAAGGACCGCAGTTTTCAACGCTGGCGGAATCGCGGATGTACCGCGAAAGCTGGGGGGCCGACGTGATCGGCATGACCAACATGCCCGAAGCGAAACTCGCCCGCGAGGCCGAGCTTTGCTATGCCAGCATTGCCATGATCACCGATTACGACAGCTGGCACCCGGATCACGGCGAAGTCGATGTGACCAGGATCATCGCCACACTGATGGGCAATGCCGACAAGGCGCGTGGGCTGGTTGCCCGCCTGCCCCAGATCCTGGGCGGGACGCGCGCGCCCTGCCCCTGCGGATGTGACCGGGCGCTGGAACACGCCATCATGACCGCGCCCGAAATGCGCGACCCGGACCTTGTCGCGCGACTCGACGCGGTCGCGGGGCGCGTTTTGGGATGAGGGGTTCGTTGACGGGCCGACCAACCCCTGACTTGTGGATGCCCGGTCTTGAGCGCAATTGAATTGATACTCCGTGTTCCTCGCACCCTTAACAGAGCAGCGATGAGGGCAGCGCCTGCCTGGGGCAGACAGGCATCATTCAGAGTTTGCCCAGGGCGCAGACCTAAGGACCTTCTGATTTTCGCGTCCCGACATTTTGCAAAAAATGTCAGCCCCCGCCCGCCCCATGGCGGGGGCTTTTGCGACCGGTGCATCCTTTTGATAGGTCACGGTTTTCAGATACGGTATGAAATTGGCTGTGGGGACGCAGGCCCCCACCCGGTCGGGGACTGACATTTCCCGCAAAAATCTACCTTGTTCAGAGCTTCCCTATAAACCGTGGTTGCCCGAATACCCGTTCGCGCCCGGCGACTGCCAGCCGGCAAGGGCCCCCTCGCGCGCTTCAAAAACCTCGACCAGCAGCGGATAACAGGCCGCTTCGTCGCTGGAATGCCCGGTCGAACAATCCCCTCCCGGACAGGCCGAGAGGCACCCCAACAGGTCGATCTCGGCGAAAAACTCAAGGTAGTCGCCGGGGCGCACGGGGCTGGCCTTCATGAAATACTGATGCGTGTTCCGCGTGAACCCCGTGCACATGAACACGTTGAGGACGTCATGCACCAAGGGTTCGATTTCGTCCATCGTCCGCCCGGTATGTGCCGCCAACGCGCGCGTCAGGTTCGAGTGGCAGCAATGGTGATACTCCACGCCGCTCAAAAGGTGGTTCGTATAAGGATCGCAGCGCGTGCCGATCACGTCGTGGACCGAACCGCCCTCGTCGTCCCAACCGTACCAGTCAAGCGTGTCATGGGTGATCGTGGCCATGGGACGCAGATGGGGAAACGAAGACCAGAGGCTGTCGCCCGTCGAAAGGTGGGTGCCATGCAGAGCACGGGTCTTGCCGGAATAGAACCGCTCGCCCGGATCAAGGGCGTTGAACAGGTTGAGGTCACCGACCTGCGGGCCCTTGATGCTGACGATGCGAAAGAAGCTCCCGGCGGGAACCTCAAAGCAGACGGCCGCGCGCGCGGGGGCAATGAACCGGGCCGTTTTTTGCATGGTCCTTCGCGCATTGGCGAAAATCTCTGTCGGGCGGACGGGCAATCGATCCGTGGGGTAACAGATTACCGCGGGCGCGCGGCGACGGTCAGCGGCATCCGGCGGGCTTTGGTTCCGGGGCGGATATTTCATGGCGGTTCGTCCTTGGCTTGAACTGGCCGTGGTATTCTTGGTCCGTTGACACCTGCGGGCAACACGAAACTTTCGGAATTGTTGAAAATGGCGGTTCAACTCTGTCCGCCTTGCCGCTAAAACCTGTCAGGCCCGTCAAAGACGGTTTCACACAAGGAAGCGCCATGTCACGTCCGAAATCCGTCAAGGATTACATTCGCACGATCCCGGATTTTCCGCAAAAAGGCATCATGTTTCGCGATGTCACGACGCTGTTTGCGGATGCGCGGGGATTTCGGATCGCCATTGACCAGTTGCTGCACCCTTATGCGGGCGAAAGGATCGACAAGGTCGTCGGGCTGGAAGCGCGTGGTTTCATCCTTGGCGGGGCCATCGCCCATCAGTTGAGCGTCGGTTTCGTGCCCATCCGCAAACAGGGCAAGCTGCCCGGCGCGACCTTCACACAGGAATACACGCTTGAATACGGCAAAGCGGTGATGGAAGTGCACGACGACGCCCTGCAACCGGGCGAGCGTGTTCTGCTGATCGACGATCTGCTTGCCACCGGCGGCACGGCCGAAGCGGGCCTAAAACTGATCGAACGTCTCGGGGCGGAGGTGATCGGATGTGGTTTCATCATCGATCTGCCCGAATTGGGCGGCCGCACATTGCTGGAGAGTCTGGGCATGAATGTCCATGTTCTGTGCGCGTTCGAGGGCGTTTGATCGGGACCGGGCCTCAGCTCGGGTCCCGCCAGCGGTTCACGATCGGATAGCGGCGGTCCAGCCAAAAGGCCGCACCGGACGTTCGCGGACCCGGTGCCGACTGAAAGCGCTTGTATTCCGAACTGTAGATCAGATGCTCGACACGGCGCACGGTGGCCTCGTCAAACCCCGCAGCCATGATCTGGGCCACCGACTGGTCGTGATCGATCAGGCGCTCCAGGATCGCGTCAAGCACGGCATAAGGCGGGAGGCTGTCCGCATCCTTCTGATCTTTGCGCAATTCCGCGCTGGGCGGTTTGTCGATGATAACAGGCGATATCATTTCACCGGCAGGGCCTTTCATCCACGCGCGATGATTGGCGTTTCGCCAACGACAGGTCTCAAACACCCGCATTTTGTAGAGATCCTTGATCGGGTTGTAACCCCCTGACATATCGCCATAAATTGTCGCGTACCCCACTGCGACTTCGGACTTGTTACCCGTGGTCAGCAGCATTTCGCCAAACTTGTTGCTAAGCGCCATCAAAAGCAATCCGCGCAGACGCGACTGGATGTTTTCCTCGGTGACATCGGGGGCAAACCCCTCAAAATGCGGCGCCAGCGTTGCCGTCACCGCTCCTTGCGCATCGGAAATCGGCACCGTGTCCAGCCGGCACCCCAGTGCGCGCGCAACCCCGGCGGCATCGTCAAGCGATGTCTGGCTGGTGAATTCCGAAGGCAGCATGACACAGCGCACATTGTCCGGCCCCAGCGCATCCGCGGCAATCGTGGCAACCAGCGCGGAATCGATCCCGCCGGACAAGCCCAAAAGCACCCGTGCAAACCCGGTCTTGGCAACATAATCGCGCAGGCTTTCGACCATCACGCGGTAATCCTGTTCCCAGACGTCCGGAAAAACCTGCATCTCGCCTTTTTTCGCGCGCCATCCTTCCGGGGTTTCCGTGAAATCCACGTGAACCACCGCTTCGTCGAAAATGGGCAGTTGAACGGCCAGATCGCCCCCCGGATTGAGCACGAAAGACCCGCCGTCAAAAACCTGGTCGTCCTGCCCGCCCACCATGTTGAGGTAAACAAGCGGCAACCCTGTTTCGACCACGCGCGCGACCATGTGGTTGACCCGTCGCTCGAACTTGTCGCGATAATAGGGCGACCCGTTTGGCACCATCAGAACCCCCGCACCGCTTTCCACCAGCGATTCGCACACATCCGCGTGCCAGGCATCTTCGCAGATCGGAATGCCAAGCCGGGTGGATCCGACGCGCACGGGGCCTGACACCGGACCCGGGTCAAAAAGGCGTTTTTCATCGAAAACATGGGTGTTTGGCAGGTGATGCTTGCGCAGGACGGTGCCGATTTTGCCGTTCTGAAGTATGAAATAGGCGTTGAACAGCCGGCCCTCCTCCAGCAGCGGCGCGCCGATGCCGATAGCGGGACCGTCCGCACAATCCGCCGCCAGTTCTTCTACATGCGCCAATACGTCGGCAATGAACGCCGGTTTGCGGACGAGATCCTGCGTCTGGTACCCGGTCAGGAACATCTCGGGCAGCGCCAGCATGTCCGCACCGGCCTTTTTGGCGCGATCATGTGCCGCGCGGGCCTTGGCGCTGTTGGCGGACAAATCTCCAACGGTCGGGTTGAGCTGTCCAAGTGTCAGGCGAAATGTCGAATTCATCTCTTTTCTCTCGCACGGCAAGACTGTTCATCCTTCTAGCAGAACCCCGTCTCGTGAAAAGCGCCAACCGTGAAAAAACATTGTCAGCCAAATGCCGAGCGCTTAGAGTTGCGCGCGAGGGGCACCAGACCCCCAAAACCGAGGTGGAGGCCAGGGCGCTGCTCTGGGGTTGAGGACTTGAAGAAACAGAGCACACGCGCACTGGTCATGATCCTGGCCGCGTCGCTGAGCGGCGCCGGAGTCGTGGCAACAGCACAGAATGCCGGCGACATCGTCACCAAGGAATATGAAGAGGGCGGTGTCTACGAAGGCACCTTCAAGGACGGCAAGCAACATGGACTGGGCACCTACCGGCTGCCCAACGGCTATGAATACACCGGCGAATGGTTCGAGGGCGAAATCCGCGGCGAGGGTGTCGCCCGATTTCCCAACGGATCAATCTACGAAGGCAGTTTCATCGCGGGCAAACCCGAAGGCGACGGGAAAATCACGTTCGCGGACGGCGGGACGTATGTCGGCTCGTGGATAGACGGAAAGATCGACGGAAACGGCGTTGCGCGCTATGCCAACGGGGCCAAGTATGAGGGCGAATTCAAGAACGCGCTTCAGGATGGCACCGGCACGCTGATCAGCCCCAACGGCTACAAGTACGAAGGCACATGGGACAAGGGCATCAAGGACGGCAAGGGCAGGATCACTTATCCCGACGGTGCGGTTTACGATGGAGAGATCAAGCTCGGTGTACGCGAGGGCCAGGGTGCCCTGATCATGTCGGATGGGTTGAAATACGAAGGCGCGTGGAAGAACGGCCAGATCAACGGACTTGGCGTGCTGACACAGGCCAATGGCGACGTTTACGAAGGGTTGCTTGTCAACGGCCAGCGCCATGGCTCGGGCATCGTGCGATATGCCAACGGGGACACGTATGAAGGCGGGTTTGTGCACGACAAACGCGACGGCAAAGGTCTGTTCAAGGGGGCGGACGGCTATATTTACGATGGCGGCTGGTCCGGGGGCCGGATCGAAGGGCAAGGCAAGGTCATTTATCCCGACGGTTCGGTTTACACGGGCGGTTTCGTGGGCGATCTGGCCGAAGGAACCGGAAAAATCATCTATTCGGACGGGTCGTCCTATGAGGGAACCTGGCTCGGGGGGGTGATCGAGGGCGAAGGGATTGCCCGCTATGCCAACGGCCTGGTCTACGAGGGCAGTTTCAAGAACGCCAAGAACGACGGCATGGGCACGATGACCTATGGCGACGGCTACAAATACGTCGGCCGATGGTCCGAGGGCCTGCGCGACGGCAAGGGCGAGGCAACCTATGCCGATGGCACCGTCTATTCGGGCGATTTCGTCGCTGGCCAGCGTTCCGGTCAGGGCAATATCGTTATGCCGGACGGGTTCAGGTACCAGGGCCAGTGGCAGAATGGCGAAATCGCCGGCCAGGGGGTTGCGACCTATGCCAATGGCGACGTTTACACCGGCTTTTTCCAGGACGGGAAACGCCAGGGCAAAGGCAAGATGCAATACGCCAGCGGAGAAGTCGTCGAAGGCAACTGGGTCGACGGGCGTCCGGTCGGCGAATAAAGGACGGATGCCGTGTTCCCCCGGCAAAAAGCCTCTTTAACTTCGCACGAACAGGGCTATAATCCATCACCATGAATGAAAGCGCGCATATCACCATTTTGGCGACCCCGGTTATTGCCGGGCGTTTTGCTGCGCTACTCCTTCTTAGCTGCCTCTGAGCGTGCCTGTCATGGGCGCGTCCGCTCAGAGGGGATGAAAACCGCGCCTGAATGACAGAACAAAACGCTAAGAACAGACGAGAAAACCAATGACAAAGACAGTAAAATCCGATCAGGATCGCGTCCTGATATTTGACACGACACTGCGCGACGGGGAACAAAGCCCCGGCGCGACCATGTCCCACGACGAAAAGCTGGAAATCGCCACCCTGCTGGACGACATGGGCGTCGATATCATCGAGGCGGGGTTTCCGATCGCCTCGGAAGGTGACTTCGAGGCCGTCAGCGATATCGCGCGCCTTGCCAAATCCTCGGTCATTTGCGGGCTTGCGCGCGCCAGCACCGGCGATATCGACCGCGCGTGGGAGGCCGTGAAACATGCGAAATTCCCGCGCATCCACACCTTTATCGGGACCAGTCCGCTTCACCGGGAGATCACCGCACTCGATCAGGACGAAATGGCGGAAAAGATACACCAGACCGTCAGTCACGCGCGCAATCTGTGTGACAATATCCAGTGGTCGCCGATGGATGCCACGCGAACCGAACATGATTATCTGTGCCGTGTTGTGGAAATCGCCATCAAGGCGGGGGCCACCACCATCAACATTCCCGACACGGTCGGCTATACCGCACCCCGCGAAAGCGCCGAAATCATCCGGATGCTCTGTGAACGGGTGCCGGGGGCGGGTGACATCATTTTCGCCACCCACTGCCACAACGACCTTGGCATGGCGACGGCCAATGCGCTGTCGGCGGTCGAGGCGGGTGCACGCCAGATCGAGTGCACGATCAACGGGCTTGGCGAACGCGCCGGCAATACGGCACTTGAAGAGGTCGTCATGGCCCTGCGCGTGCGCAATGACATCATGCCGTTCCGGACGGGCATCGACACCACGCGGATCATGCAGGCCAGCCGCATGGTCGCAACGGTTTCAGGCTTTCCGGTCCAGTATAACAAGGCCATTGTCGGCAAGAACGCCTTTGCCCATGAAAGCGGCATCCATCAGGACGGGGTTCTGAAAAACGCCGAAACCTTTGAAATCATGCGCCCCGAGGATATCGGACTTTCGGAAACCAATCTGGTCATGGGCAAGCATTCCGGGCGCGCCGCCCTTCGTGCCAAATTCGGCGATCTGGGATATGATCTGGGGGACAACCAGCTCAAGGACGTGTTCGTGCGCTTCAAGGAACTGGCGGATCGCAAGAAGGAGGTCTTTGACGACGATCTCATCGCGCTGATGACCGACAGCGCCACCAATGCCGCCCATGATACGCTGCAACTCAAGGCCTTGCGCGTGGTCTGCGGCACGCAATCCCCGCAAACAGCGGACCTGACGCTGACGATTGACGGTGTGGACCACGAGGTCACGGCAACAGGTGACGGCCCGGTCGATGCAACCTTTGCCGCGGTCAGGATGCTCTTTCCCCATCAGGGACATTTGCAGCTTTATCAGGTGCATGCGGTGACCGAAGGAACCGACGCGCAGGCCACGGTATCCGTTCGCATGGAAGAAAACGGCAAGATCGTGACGGGCCAGAGCTCCGACACCGACACGGTTGTCGCCTCGGCCAAGGCATATGTGAACGCGTTGAACAAGCTCTTGGTCAGGCGCCAGAAAACAGCGCCGCTGGCTGCGAAATCGTAACCATTTAACCCCCACGGGCGCCGGCCGGTCGCAGCGCCCGTGGCTTGAACCGCCGACGATGGTGCGGAATGGTTTCGGCGAAATCACGCCCAAATTAGCGCCGCCTGCCCCTTTACGTGGCACCACCGGCCCGCCTATAAAGAGCGGGTTTTTTACGGCTCAAAGAGTCGTTTCGGGTGAAACTTTCGGGCAGGATTTCCCTTACATGGCGGGACCACTTTCGAGTCTCTTTTCGGCGGACATGGCCATTGATCTTGGTACGGCGAACACGCTGGTCTACGTCAAGGGCAAGGGGATTATCCTCAACGAACCTTCGGTCGTTGCCTATCACATCAAGGACGGGCGCAAGGCCGTGCTGGCCGTGGGCGAGGACGCCAAGCTGATGCTGGGGCGCACGCCGGGTTCAATCGAGGCGATCCGCCCCATGCGCGACGGGGTCATTGCCGATTTCGACGTGGCCGAGGAGATGATCAAGCATTTCATCCGCAAGGTCCACAAACGCACGACCTTCACCAAGCCAAAGATCATCGTCTGCGTGCCTTACGGTGCAACACCGGTTGAAAAGCGCGCGATCCGGCAGTCGGTTCTGTCCGCGGGCGCCCGCAAGGCGGGGCTGATCTCCGAACCGATTGCAGCGGCGATTGGCGCAGGCATGCCGATCACTGACCCGACAGGCTCGATGGTCGTCGATATCGGCGGCGGCACGACCGAGGTCGCCGTTCTCAGCCTTGGCGACATCGTCTATGCGCGCTCGGTGCGCGTGGGTGGGGACCGCATGGACGAGGCAATCATCTCGTATCTTCGGCGTCAGCATAACCTTCTGATCGGCGAGGCAACGGCCGAGCGGATCAAGAACTCGATCGGAACGGCGCGCATGCCCGACGATGGGCGCGGCGCCAGTATGGAAATCCGAGGTCGTGATTTATTGAACGGGGTTCCCAAGGAAACCGAGATCACGCAAGCCCAAGTGGCCGAGGCCCTGTCTGAACCGGTTCAGCAAATCAACGAAGCCGTGATGAGCGCGTTGGAGGCAACCCCGCCCGACCTTGCCGCTGATATCGTTGATCGCGGGGTCATGCTGACAGGCGGCGGCGCCCTTTTGGGCGAGCTTGATCTGGCGCTGCGCGAGCAGACGGGTCTGGCCATCTCGGTGGCCGAGGAATCGCTCAACTGCGTGGCCATGGGCACGGGTAAATCGCTGGAGTATGAAAAGCAGCTGCAACACGTGATAGACTACGACAGCTAGGATCACGACCCAGCCACGCAAAGGGGTGACCGGTGGCACGCGACAGATATTCCGATCCGGATTATGGCCGCTCGATCAGACGGGTTTTGCTGGGCGTACTGGTCGTCTTGCTGTTTGGCATCTTTTTGTTGTGGCGCATCGACAGCCCGCGCGTCGAACAGTTCCGCAACGCCGCAATCGACCGGATCGTCCCGGGGTTCGACTGGGCGCTTGTCCCGGCTGCGCGGCTTTCGCGCATGGCCGGGAGTTTTCAGTCATATGCGAATATATATGAGCAAAACCAAGAGCTTCGCCGTGAATTGCAACGGCTCAAGGGGTGGCGCGAGGCGGCTTTGCAACTGGAACAGAAAAACGCGAAGCTTCTTGATCTCAACAATCTGCGCCTCAGCCCCAAACTCAGCTATCTTTCAGGCGTTGTGCTGACAGACAGCGGATCACCCTTCCGTCAGTCCGCGCTCATCAATGTGGGGCGGCGCGACGGGGTGATGGATGGCTGGGCCGCGATGGACGGTCTGGGGCTGGTCGGGCGGATTTCCGGTGTGGCCGAGCATACCTCGCGCGTGATCCTGCTGACCGACAGCAACAGCCGTATTCCCGTGACCATCCAGCCGTCCGGACAGGTCGCGATCATGTCGGGTGTAAACTCGCCTTTTCCCGTCATCGATTTTCTGGAAACGCCGGAAAGCGTGCATCCCAGCGACCGGGTTTTCACCTCGGGCGACGGGAATGTCTTTCCGCCCGATCTCTTTGTCGGGCACGTGGTTCTGGGGCGGAACGGACGCTATCTGGTGCAGCTTGCGGCAGATTATGAACGGCTGGAGTTTCTGCGCGTTCTTCGCAGCGTCACGGCGGAACAAATCGGCGTCTCGGACGCCCTGATCGGGGAGTCCGCGGCATCGCCCCCTGCCCCGTCCGCGAACCCGGAAACCGATCCCGATGGCTGAGTACCTGTTCACCCGTATCTGGCTGGGGCGGCTGGTATTCCTGGCCTGCACGGCATTCGTGGTCTTTCTTTACCTCATTCCCCTGCGGTTCAGCGCCGGTTTCCTGCCGCGCCCCGATCTGCTTGCCGGTCTTGTGCTGGCCTTTGTTCTGAGACGGCCCGAGTTCGTTCCGATCTGGCTGATCGCGCTGGTCTTTTTCCTGGCCGATCTCTTGCTCTTGCGTCCGCCCGGCCTGTGGGCGGCGGTCATGGTGGGGCTTTGCGCGTTTACGCGCGCTCAGGAATACCGCCTGCGCGAACTCGGCTTTGTGTTCGAGTGGGTTTTTGTCGCAGGCGTGCTGTTCGTGGCCATTCTGTTCAATCGCCTGATCCTGGCGCTTGCCGTCGTGCCGCAACCGGAATTCGGGGCGGTCATGTTCCACTATTTCGTGACCGTACTCACCTATCCGGGTGTCGTCTTTTTCTGCCATTTCTTCCTGCGACTCCGCAAGATCACGCCGGATCAGGCGATCAGGTTTGGGCACCGATTATGAAACGTGGCAATCGCATAAATGGCACGAAGACCGGCCTGATGAACCGACGGGGGTTTTTGCTGGTCGGGGCGCAGGCTGGTTTTGTCGGACTTCTGGCGCTGCGACTTCGCCATCTGCAGGTGGATCAGGCGGACCAGTTTCGCATGTTGGCGGAAGAAAACCGCATCAATATCCGGCTGCTGCCCCCGGCGCGTGGTCTGATATTCGACCGCAACGGGCGCAAGATCGCTGACAATCGCCAAAACTACCGGATCATCATCGTGCGGGAAAACGCCAGCGACCCGGCTGCGGTTCTTGCCCGGTTGTCAGGTATCATCCCGCTGGAGGAGGCGCGGATATCAAGCCTGCTGAACGAACTTGGGCGGCGGCCGTCCTTTGTGCCGGTGACGGTGGCTGAAAAGCTGACCTGGGCACAGATGGCGGCGGTGTCGGCAAACGCGCCGGCCCTGCCCGGGGTCTCCGCCGAGGTCGGTCTCAGCCGGTATTACCCTCTTGGTCCGGATTTCGCGCATATCGTGGGGTATGTGGGGCCGGTCAGCGACTATGACCTCAGCCGAACCGACGATCAGGATCCCCTGTTGCAGATCCCCAAATTCCAGATCGGCAAGAGCGGTGTCGAAAACAAGGTCGAGCGCACATTGCGCGGCTTTTCCGGCACGAAGAGGATCGAGGTCAACGCCGTTGGCCGCGTCATGCGCGAGATCGACCGCGCCGAAGGCAAGTCCGGCGCCAACATCGAACTGACGACCGACGCCCGCCTGCAGGACTACCTGCAGGCCCGACTGGGAGATCAGAGCGCCTCGGCCGCTGTCATGGACGTCAAAACCGGAGATCTGGTCGCAATCGGTTCCACCCCCAGTTTTGACCCCAATAAATTCGTCAACGGCATTTCGGTCGCCGACTACAAACAACTGACCGAAAACGATTACCGCCCTCTGGCCAACAAATCGGTGCAGGGCACCTATCCGCCGGGATCGACATTCAAGATGATGGTCGCACTCGCGGCTCTGGAGGCAGGGGTCGTCACGCTTTCGGAAAAGGTTTTCTGCCCGGGATATTATGTTCTGGGCAAGCAGAAATTCCATTGCTGGAAACGCGCCGGGCATGGGCGCGTGAACCTGCATGACAGCCTGAAACACTCCTGTGATGTCTATTATTACGAAATGGCCCAAAGGGTGGGCATCGAGAGAATCGCGGCGATGGCGCGCCGGTTCGGGCTGGGGGAAAGATTTGCGCTGCCATTGAACGGTGTTGCCGCGGGGCTGATCCCCGACAAGGCGTGGAAGCACCGGATCGTCAAGGAGGACTGGCGCATCGGCGACACCCTGAACGCGGCCATCGGACAGGGTTTCGTGCTGGCCTCGCCGTTGCAACTGGCCACCATGGCCGCACGCCTTGCGACCGGTCGCGCGGTTGTGCCGCGTCTGATCCAGTCGGTTGACGGGGTTGCGACACACTCCGCCAAGCCGGAAATCATCGACATATCGCAAGAGGCGATCGACGCCGTGCGCAGCGGCATGTTTGCCGTTTCCAATGATCGCGGTGCCACGGCCTATTCCACCCGCATCGCTGAAAAGACGCTGCGCATGGCCGGCAAGACCGGCACCAGCCAGGTCCGCCGGATTACAAAGAAAGAGCGCGCACGTGGCGTCACGCGGAATTCTCAACTGCCGTGGAAACAACGCGACCACGCGCTTTTCGTGGCGTTCGCGCCGTTTGACGCACCGCGTTACGCGGTTTCCGTCATCGTGGAACACGGGGGGGGCGGGTCACGTTTTGCCGCCCCAATCGCGCGCGACGTGCTGCTGGAGGCGCTCTATCAGGGCGAACCTCCGCCAAGCGCCTACCCTGCCAGTCAACGCACACGCATCCGCAACGAGCGCAAGAAACTCGACCTGATCGACTGGGGCGGGACATGAGCTATCTTGTCCACAACCAGAAAACCATGCCGACCGGTTTCCGGAAAGTTCTCTATGTCAACTGGCCCCTGGTCGTTCTGATCAGCGCCGTGGCGGCGGTCGGCATGATGATGCTCTATTCGGTTGCCGGTGGCAGTGTCGAGCCATGGGCGGCAGCGCAGGCGAAAAGGTTTGCGCTTGGGTTTGTTTTGATGCTGCTGGTCGGCTTTGTACCGCTTTACTTCTGGCGCAATGTGGCGGGCTTCATTTATGCGGTTTCGCTTTTCCTGCTGATCGGGGTCGCCCTGTTTGGCGACGTGGGTATGGGTGCGCAGCGCTGGATCGACCTTGGCGTCCTGCGATTGCAACCCTCCGAACTGATGAAAGTCGCCCTGGTGCTGGCGCTGGCGGCCTATTACGACTGGCTGGATATGGAAAAGACGTCGCGGCCCTTGTGGATCTTTCCGCCCCTGATGTTGATCGCGGTACCGATGCTGCTGGTCCTCAGACAACCCGATCTGGGGACGGCGTTGCTGCTGGGCCTTGGCGGGGCGACGATCATGTTTCTGGCCGGGGTCAGCTGGGTTTATTTCGCCGTTGCGTTTGTGACGGTTGGAGCTCTGGTGGGAACGGTGATGTTTTCGCGTGGAACCGGCTGGCAGATCCTGCAGGATTATCAATACCGGCGGATCGACACGTTCCTTGATCCATCGACCGACCCCCTGGGGGCCGGCTATCACATCACGCAATCAAAAATAGCGCTTGGTTCGGGGGGCTGGGGCGGGCGTGGGTTCATGCAGGGCACCCAAAGCCGCCTGAATTTTCTGCCCGAAAAACAGACGGATTTCATTTTCACGACATTGGCGGAGGAGCTTGGCTTTGTCGGAGGGGTCTCGTTGTTGCTGCTCTATGCGCTGATCATCTTCTTTTGCGTGTTTTCGGCCTTCGGGAACCGCGACCGGTTCGGAGCACTCCTGACATTTGGCGTGGCCACGACGTTCTTTCTGTTCTTCGCGGTCAACATGTCGATGGTGATGGGCATGGCCCCGGTCGTTGGCGTGCCGTTGCCGCTTGTGTCGTACGGAGGCACAGCCATGCTTGTTCTTCTGATTGCCTTTGGACTGGTCCAAAGCGCGCATATTCACCGACCCCGGTAAGGAAAACCCCATGCCCCCCAACATTCTTTATGCCGGAAACCCTGCCCAATGGCCGGTCTACCGGGAAACGCTGAAAGCCGCGCTTGACGAACTGGGCGTGCCAGCAGCGATCAGCACGGAATGCGCCGACCCTGCAACGGTCGATTACGTGGTCTTTTCGCCGGGCGGCCCGGTTCGGGATTTCAGTCCTTTTACCCGTTTGAAAGCCGTGCTCAGCCTTTGGGCGGGGGTTGAAAGCTTTCAGGACAACCCGTCCTTGGTCGCACCGCTTGCACGCATGGTCGACCCGGCGCTGAGCGAGGGCATGGCGGAATGGGTTCTTGGCCATTGCCTGCGTTACCACCTTGGCATGGATGCGCATATTCTGGGGCAGGACGGGGTTTGGCGCAATGACGTGTCGCCCGCACTGGCGCGGGACCGGAGGGTGGGCATTCTGGGCCTTGGCGAACTTGGCCGTTTCACCGCCCACGCCCTCAAATCTGCGGGGTTTCGGGTCAGCGGGTGGAGCCGGCGCCAAAAGAACCTTGACGGCGTCACCTGTTTCAGCGGTGTTGACGGACTTGACAGGATGCTGGCGCAAACGGAAATCCTCGTCCTGTTGCTGCCCGCAACCACGGAAACGAACGACATCCTGAATGTCAAGACACTGGCGATGCTGCCTGCGGGCGCTTTCCTGCTGAACCCCGGTCGCGGGACGCTGATCGACGACGACGCGTTGCTTGACGCGCTTGGCAGTGGCCGGATCGCCCACGCGACGCTGGACGTATTTCGCGTCGAACCACTTCCCGCCGATCACCCGTATTGGGCCCATCCAAACGTCACCGTCACGCCCCATATCGCGTCAGAGACCCGCGCCAAATCGGCCTCGCGGACGATCGCGGAAAACGTGCGGCGTGGCGAGGCCGGGGAAGCCCTGCTTTATCTGGTGGATCGCAAGGCCGGGTATTGAGCCGGGCCTGCCCGGCAGAGGTTCCGGGCGTAGTCCTAGAGCGCAATCCGAAAAGTGGGAACCGGTTTTCGGATTGCGCTTAAAACCAATAAGATAAAGCCGCCCTGCCGATTCAGGTAATACCAACGGCCGATTTCGTTGACCCGTTGAAACCACCGCCTGAAGGGAACGTTGAGATTTGCAACGGGCCGGTTAACAGGCGCCAATAGGCGCCCCGGCCCAGCGCCTGCCCGTCCCGATGGGCTGGCGCTTTCGCTGATGTCGCGCATCCCACCCCGTTCGTTCGGGCTTTGCTGGGATAAAGTGCCCCGAACTGGCGTTTCGCGCGCCACCCCACGGGCAGGCGCTGGGCCGTACGGAGATGGATTGAACCGGCTCATCACAAAGTCCCCTTCAGACCGGAAGTGGCCCTGCCCACACGCAATTCGGAGGGTCAATCTTTTGGGCCGTTGGTATAATAAGAACGCGGCTCCAGACCAAAATCGTCTCAGATTGAATCAATCTGAAAAAGAATTTTGGTCCGGATTCAATGGTTTGAGCAATATTCTGGAATCAGACTGGTTCAGTCTGATCTGTTTTTGCTCTAGCGCAGTTTGGGCGGTTGATCGGGGTTCATGCCCGGTGCCGACGGCAGCTCTTGCGCCGCGGGCTTTGGCGGTTTCGGGATATCGAAGGTCAGCGCGACGGATTTCATGCGCTTGACGGCCGGGTCGTTCGCATCAAAAAATGCAACATCCAGCGTGAACGCGCTTTGCAGAAAACTCAGCGTGTCCACGATCGCGCGCTGGATGTCTTCTTTCGCCTGCCCGTCCGCACCGATCACCGCCAGCAGGTGCCCACGCGTGTCATCCTGATACCGCACATCCAAAAGGCAGGCGCTTTGCGCGTGACCCGCAAGGGCCACAAGGCAGCGCGCCAGTGCCTGGGCGACGCTGTCAGGAACATTTTTTGGAGGGTGAAACGTCTGAACGCGGCCTTGCAGGCCTTGCGCGCGGTTGTCCAGAACTTCATTCAGCCAGTCAACCCCGTCCGGGGCGATCAGAAAGGCCGAGGGAACCGCGCCAAGATTGACGCCGATCCCCATCCCCTGCCCTTGCAGCATCCTGACGATGTCGCGTCCCCGGAGCGCGGCATAGGGCGCGGGTGATGCCCTGAATTCAGCCAGTCGCTCCTCGGTGTCAAAGACAAGAACGAATTGCCGGTCCTCCACTGTGACGATTTCGGGATCGATCCGGTCGCCCGCGGGTTCGGATCTCAGCAGGATGTAGACCTCGCGGCGCGAGAACTGCTCGTAATACCGCAGGCGCGTCACCCCGTTGTCCGGGTCGTTTTCCATCTCGCGATGTGCAAGGTCAAGTGGTGTCATCCGTCGCCCCGGATCCTTTCGCGGGTGGTTCAGGCCGTGTTTCACATCTCCGCCCTAATGGGCCGCGATGCCAAGAGCAACAGCAATCACCGCGACAGATCCCTTGACGTCGTTTTGATATTACTATAAATCTAGTATTATGAAAACAGATCAGATCGAAGATACCCGAATCCTTGATGCCGCGCAGGCGTTTGCTGCGCTTGGCTCTGAACAGCGATTGCTGGTCTTGCGCGCGCTCGTGCGTGCGGGCCCTGACGGTTTGTCCATCGGGGAACTGTCCCGGAAAACCGGGATTACGGGGGCCAACATGACGCACCATGTCCGGGTTCTCAGCCAGGCCGGGCTTGTGATCCAGACCCGCAAGGGAAGATCGATCATATGTGCCGCCGTTGCCTATGACACGACCGAGGCCCTTGCAGCCTATCTGTTGGAGAACTGCTGCGCCGACACGACAAATCCCCACCACAAACACGGACAGAAAGAATGACCGAAGCAACCCAACCACAAGAAACGCGCCGGCGTTTTGTCACGCGTCTGGACAAGGCGTGGCTGCTGATCCTGCTCATCCTGCTGGTCTTGGCGCTTTGGCTGCCAAAAGCATTCGTCCCGACAGTTTCGTTTGCGCTGGACGCTTTTGCGAATACAGCCGGTTTCATCGCATTCGCCGTCATCGCGGTCGGATATCTCAAGGCCAGCGGGGCCGAGGCGACTCTGGCCCGCGCTTTTGAGGGCCGTGAAACCCGAATGATCGTGTTGGCTGCCGTTCTGGGGGGCATTTCGCCCTTTTGTTCGTGCGAGGTGATCCCCTTCATCGCCGCCCTGCTGGCACTTGGCGTGCCGCTCTCCGCCGTCATGGCGTTCTGGCTGGCCTCGCCCCTGATGGACCCTGCCATGTTCCTGATCACCTCGGGCACGCTGGGGCTCGACTTTGCATTGGCCAAGACGGTTGCCGCGGTTTCCCTTGGCCTCTTCGGCGGGTTCGGGGTGCGCGTGGTTTCGCTGTCAGGCGTGTTCAACGACCCCCTGAAAGCGATCAGCGCGTCGGGATGCGGGTGCGGATCGGATCCCTTCTCGGGCAAACCGGTCTGGGCTTTCTGGCGCGAAAGCGAACGGCGCGATGTGTTCCGCCGCGAGGCGCTGGCCAACGCCCTGTTCCTGACCAAATGGCTGGTTCTGGCCTATCTGCTGGAAGCGCTGATGATCCGCTACGTTCCCGCAGGCTGGATCGCCGGCACGCTCGGCGGCGAAGGGCTGTCGCCCGTGTTCCTGGGGGCGCTTCTTGGCGGTCCGGCCTATCTCAACGGATATGCGGCCGTTCCGCTGATTGCGGGAATGCTGGAACAGGGGATGAGCCAGGGCGCGGCGATGGCGTTCGTTCTGGCCGGGGGCGTCAGCTGCATTCCGGCTGCGATCGCGGTCTGGGCGCTGGTCAAACCACGGGTCTTTTTCGCCTATCTCGCATTTGCCTTCACCGGATCGGTCGCTGCGGGATTCGCATGGATGGGGTACCTGGCGCTCTACAGCTAGGG
>CAYXNM010000011.1:0-22232 GCA_964466385.1 uncultured Rhodobacter sp.
TCCGAATTGTGTGTGGGCTGGGCCGCTTCCGGCCGACGTTGACGATTGCCCCGGTGCAATCCATCCCCGCACGGCCCTGCGTCTGCCCGTGGAGTGGCGTTCGCAACGCCAATTTGGGGCACTTTATCCCAGCAAAGCCCGAACGAACGGGGTGGGATGCGCGACATCGGCGAAAGCGCCAGCCCGCCGGAACAGGCAGTCGCAGGGCCGGGGCGCTTTTTGGCACCTGTTAACCGGCCCGGGGCAAACCTCAACGTTCCCTTCAGGCCAACTCCGGTCTTTCTCACCCACGCATAAGAGTCAGCGAAAATGGCCGTTGGGTTTAGAAAAGCTCCGGGAGGGCGTTTCAGGTCCGAACGGGCGGCGCCCAGGGGTTTGAGCCGGATCGCAGGCAATCCGGGGTGCAAAGGGCATCGATGATGCGAACTTTGGGGTCAGGGGTCCAGGGGATAGACCTAATGCTTTCAAATCAGGGATATCCCTCCTATAAACCGGCAAAATCCACGCGAAAGGCAAGAACATGCGCAAGGCCAGCATCTCGCGGCAGACCGCGGAAACCAGAATCGAGGTCTCGATCAACCTTGATGGCAGCGGCACCTATGACAACCAGACGGGCGTCGGGTTCTTCGACCATATGCTCGATCAGCTTGCACGCCATGCCCTCGTTGACCTCTCGGTCCGGGCGATCGGAGATCTGCATATCGACGATCATCACACCGTCGAGGATACCGGGATCGCGCTTGGGCAGGCGCTGGCCGAAGCACTGGGCGACAAGAGGGGGATCCGCCGCTATGGCGCCTGCCTGTTGCCAATGGACGAAGCCTTGGTGCGCGCGGCGCTGGACGTGTCGGGCCGGCCTTTCCTTGTCTGGTCGCTGGACCTGCCAACATCAAAAATCGGGGCCTTTGACACCGAACTGGTGCGCGAATTCTTTACGGCCTTTGCCATGAATGGCGGCCTCACGCTGCATGTGGAAAAACTGGCCGGGGCCAACAGTCATCATATCGCCGAGGCCGCTTTCAAGGCAGTTGCCCGCGCGCTGCGCGCGGCAATCGAAACCGACCCGCGCAAGGCGGATGCGATCCCTTCAACCAAAGGAACGCTTTGACGTGAGCACCGTCATTGTCGATTACAAGAGCGGCAACCTCCGGTCCGCCGAAAAGAGCTTTCAGCGCATGACGGACGAGGTCGGCGGTGGCCCTGTCCGCGTTTCCTCGGACCCCGATACCATCGCAGGGGCAGATCGCGTCGTCCTGCCCGGGGTTGGTGCATTTGCCGACTGCCGCGCGGGGATTGATGGGGTTTGCGGGTTATTCGAGGCGGTCCAGGAGGCCGTGATCGACCGTGCTGTCCCATTTCTGGGCATTTGCGTGGGCATGCAAATGATGGCGACGCGCGGGCTTGAACACGGACTGGACACAAAGGGTTTTGGCTGGATAAACGGCGAAGTCGTTCGCCTGAAGCCATCCAACCCCGCGCTGAAGGTTCCGCATATGGGCTGGAACGAATTGGCGATCGAAACCCCCCACCCGGTTTTGCGGGGCATTTCATCCGGTGACCATGCCTATTTTGTACACTCTTACCATCTGGCCGCCGCGACGCCTGCGCTGCGCGTGGCCTATTGTGACTACGCGACCAGGGTCACCGCCGTCGTCGCGCGTGACAATATGATCGGCACACAGTTCCACCCCGAGAAAAGCCAGTCCACGGGCCTGAAACTGATTGGTAATTTCCTGAAGTGGGCACCTTAGCGCGGCGCGCCGCGCCAAGGGTTCAACTTGATCGGGGTTCGCCCTTACTGAACGCGGGTCCAGTCCTGACCCCGGCAGATCAGACCGCCCAGAACGCAGCCGTAGAGCACCAGATTGTCCCCGTCCAGGGTCATCTTGCCGCTATAGGTCTTGTCACGGTCAGGGGCGTATGCCGTTCCGCCATTATATTCGCCACCGCCTGCGTTGGTCATGCCCTCGACGATATTCACACCGATATTTTCAGAATCGTATTGCGTGCCGTCGCCGTTGAACGATTTTATCAGCACACCGCAGATTTTCGACCCGCAAGCGCCGATTTCGACATGGCCGTATTTCCCGTTGTCGTCGACCGCGGTTTTCCAAATACCGTCAACCGGATCCGCAAATGCCGGACCGGCGACCATCAAGGCCGCTGCCAAAAGTAGTTTCTTCATCTTATCCTCCCGTTTTTCCCGGCCATTTTCACCCTTACCGCCTGCCTACGCAAGCATTTCCTTAAGTTAGCCAAAATCCTTGGCAAATTGTGGCACACGTGTTTTACAGCAGATCCATTCCAGAACCGGAGCATCCTTCATGATCCTTTACCCCGCCATTGACCTCAAGGACGGGCAATGCGTCCGCCTGTTGCGGGGCGATATGCGGAAAGCCACGGTTTTTGGGGACGATCCCGCCCGACAGGCCCGCGCATTTCAGGACGCGGGGTGCGGCTGGCTGCATCTGGTCGATCTCAACGGCGCGTTTGAAGGTGCGCCGGTCAACGGGTCAGCCGTTAATGAAATCCTGCGCACCTGTTCAGTCCCGGCCCAGCTTGGCGGCGGAATTCGCAGCATGAAAACGGTGGAAGACTGGCTGAGCAAGGGACTCGCGCGGGTCATCCTGGGCACATCGGCCGTTGAGGACCCCGCATTCGTGCGTGAAGCCGCGCGCCGGTTCGAAGGGCATGTTGCCATCGGTCTGGACGCCCGCAATGGTCGCATCGCCACGCGTGGATGGGCCGAGGAAACGGATATCCGGGCGGGCGATCTGGCGCGCATGTTCGAAGATGCCGGGGTGGCGGCGATCATCTACACCGACATTGAACGCGACGGCGCCATGAAAGGACCGAACATCGCTGCAACCGCCGATCTGGCACGCAGCGTGTCAATCCCGGTGATCGCCAGTGGCGGGGTTTCGTCGCTCGAGGATATCCGCGCGCTCAGGACGTGCGGCGCGGACCTTGACGGCGTCATTTCGGGCCGCGCGCTTTACGACGGGGCAATTGAGATTTCTCAGGCGCTGGAGGTGCTTCAGTGATCTGGGTCCGCCGCATTCTGGCGTTTCTGACGCTCGCCCCGATTGCCGCGTGGCTCAGCAGCATCGCGGTCGTCTTGATGCTGGGAACCCTGGCCGGGTGCAGCATCGACGAAGGCAGCGTGCACAGCTGCACGATCAGCGGCACCAATGTCGGAGAGCTGGCCTATACCATTGGCGTGTTCGCCGCCTGGGGGCCGGTGTTTTTTCTTCCGCTGGTGCTGGGCGCTGGCATTCTGTGGGCCATTGTGGCAATCGTTGCGCGCATCCGCGCGAAACGGTGAAACCCCGCCATGCTGAAAACCCGCATTATCCCCTGTCTGGACGTCAAGGAAGGCCGAGTCGTCAAGGGCGTCAACTTTGTCGATCTGATCGACGCGGGCGATCCGGTGCAGTCTGCCAAGGCCTATGACGCCGCGGGCGCGGATGAGCTTTGCTTTCTGGACATCAATGCGACGCACGAAAACCGCGGCACGCTTTACGATGTCGCGCGCCGCACGGCCGAACAATGCTTCATGCCACTCACGATCGGCGGGGGGGTGCGCACGCCTGACGATGTTCGCGCGCTGCTGCTGGCGGGGGCTGACAAGGTTTCGTTCAATTCCGCCGCCGTGGCCGATCCGGATGTGATCAGTGCCTCGGCCAACAGGTTCGGCAACCAGTGCATCGTGGTGGCGATCGATGCGAAAACCGTCAGCCCGGGGAAATGGCATGTTTTCACCCATGGCGGGCGCAGGGCCACCGGCATTGACGCGGTTGACTTCGCGCGGCTGGCACAAAACAGGGGTGCCGGTGAAATCCTGCTGACCTCGATGGATCGGGACGGCACGAAATCGGGTTTCAACCTGCCGCTTACACGGGCGGTTGCGGATGCGGTGAACATCCCGGTGATCGCCAGCGGCGGGGTCGGAACGCTGGAACACCTCGCCCAAGGAGTCACCCAAGGGCACGCGAGCGCGGTGCTGGCGGCCTCGATTTTTCACTTTGGGGAATATACGATCCGCGAGGCCAAGGAATTCATGGCAAAACAAGGGATACCCGTGCGACTATGAGTGATATTCTGACACGTCTGGCCGCGACCATTGACAGCCGCAAGGGGTCTGACCCGGCCGAAAGCTGGACCGCAGCGCTTCTTGAACGGGGTCCGGAAAAAACGGCGGAAAAATTCGGCGAGGAAGCGGTCGAGGCGATCGTTGCCGCCGTCAAGGGCGACCGGGACAATCTGACGCGCGAAGCGGCCGATGTTCTGTTTCACCTCCTTGTCATGCTGAGCGCGAGCGGTGTTACGCTCAGCGATGTTCTGGCAGAACTTGAACGGCGCGAAGGCGTTTCGGGTCACGTGGAAAAGGCATCCAGAAACAGCTGATCTCAATGCGTCGTCGATCCCGAGAACACCTGCATCACAACGATCCCCGCAACGATCAAAGCCATTCCCAGAAGCGCGGGCGCATCAAGCTTCTGACCGAAAACAGCGTAACCGATTGCCGCGATCAACACGATGCCCAGACCGGACCAGATGGAATAGACAATGCCGACCGGCATGTATTTGAGGGTCAGCCCCAACAGGTAGAACGATATTGCATAAGCGACCACGACCAGGACCGAAGGGCCGAGCCGGGTGAACTGGTGACTGGCCTGTATGGCCGATGTGCCGACGGTCTCGGCGATAACCGCAAGCAAGAGGTAGAAATATTGCATGGGCTTTTCCTTGATCTGAGCGCACGAAACGCGGGGCAGGTGATGGGTCTTGAGAATGGCACGACGGTGAAACTCTGCACTTTATCCTCTCCATCTTCTGGTTCAGCAAGGGGCATGGGAAAGCTTTTGCGTCAAACTTTGGCTCTGCGGCGCACCCTCGGGGCCAGTCGCGCCAAGCGGCCAGGCGCCAGACGTTCGGCCGACGTTCCGGCACGGGTGATTTTCCGGGTTTCGGTGCTGGGAACGCTCTGTTAATCCTCGTCCATGACAACATCACCCGGCAACGATCTATTGCGAAAGATATTGGGCGAATCCAAGGTTTTCGCCTGTGTCGGTGTTTCCATGAATCCCATCCGGCCTTCGTATTTCGTGGCGCGCTATCTTTCGCTGAAAGGCTTTCGTGTCATTCCGGTCAACCCCGGCCATGCAGGGAAAATTCTGTTTGGCGAGGAAATCCGGCCCGACCTGGCCGCGATCCCATCGGATATCACGGTTGATGTCGTGGATATCTTCCGCCGCTCCGAAGCTGTCCCTCCGATCGTGAGACAGGCCATCGACTGCCTGCCGGGGCTGAAAACAGTGTGGATGCAGGTCGGTGTGATAAACGAAGAGGCCGCGAAAATGGCGACCGACGCGGGCCTTCAGGTCATAGAGAACCGCTGCCCCAAGATCGAGAACCAGCGCCTGTTTGGCGAACTGCGCATGGGCGGGTTCAACACCGGTATCATTTCGTCCAAACTCTGAGGGCGAAGCGCGGTTGCGGCGCGGGCGTCGATCACATAAGTTCCGCTTCAGAAAACAAAACAGTCAGGGAAAACAACGATGTCCGACGGTCCGACTTACGGCTTTGATACACTTCAGATTCATGCCGGTGCGCGGCCCGATCCCGCGACCGGGGCACGTCAAACGCCGATTTACCAAACCACGGCCTATGTCTTTCGCGATGCCGATCACGCGGCGGCTTTGTTCAACCTGCAGGAGGTCGGTTATATCTATTCACGCCTGACCAACCCGACGGTTGCTGTTCTGCAGGAGCGCGTTGCAACGCTCGAAGGCGGGGTCGGTGCCGTGGCCTGTTCTTCCGGACATGCCGCCCAGATCATGGCGTTGTTTCCCCTGATGGGACCGGGCCTGAACGTCGTTGTGTCAACCCGCCTTTACGGAGGCTCGGTCACCCAGTTCAGCAACACGATCCGGCGGTTCGGATGGTCGGCCACGTTCGTTGATTTTGACGACGTTGATGGGGTCAGGGCGGCGTGTGATGAAAACACCCGCGCCATATTCTGTGAGAGTATCGCCAATCCGGGCGGGTATATCACCGACCTCGACGCCATTGCGGCCATTGCCGACGACGCAGGGGTGCCGCTGATCGTCGACAACACCTCGGCCACGCCTTATTTGTGCCGCCCGTTCGACCACGGCGCAACGCTGGTCGTCCATTCCACGACGAAATACCTGACCGGAAACGGCACCGTAACCGGGGGAGTGGTCGTTGACAGCGGCAATTTCGACTGGTCCGCCAGCGACAAGTTCCCCTCGCTCTCGGCACCCGAGCCGGCTTATCACGGGCTCAAATTCCACGAAACATTTGGCAATCTTGCCTACACGTTCCACGGCATTGCCATCGGGCTGCGAGACCTTGGCATGACCATGAATCCTCAGGCGGCGCATTATACCCTGATGGGGATCGAAACGCTCAGCCTGCGCATGGACAGGCATGTTGCCAACGCCGAGAAGATCGCAAACTGGCTGGAACAGGATCCACGCATTGATTTTGTCACCTACGCGGGGTTGAAATCGTCGCCCTATTATGACCGGATTTCAAGGATTTGCCCGAACGGAGCGGGCGCCTTGTTCACCGTGGCCATCAAGGGCGGATACGAGGCATGCGTCAAACTTGTGAACGGGCTGGAGATTTTCAGCCATGTCGCCAATCTCGGCGATGCGCGATCTCTGGTCATTCACGCGGCATCGACAACACATCGCCAACTGACGACCGAGCAGCAGGTCGCGGCCGGGGCAGCCCCCAACGTCGTGCGTTTTTCGATCGGGATCGAAGATGCCGACGACCTGATCGCCGATCTGGATCAGGCGCTGATCAAGGCAACGAGTTGAGGTTTTCAGTTCAATGAAAACGCCATCGTCACCGTTGCCGTGAACGAAAGTTCCCCCGGTGCGACGGGAACCTCGCCCTCGCTGAACGCGGCTTCTGCGCGAAACACCGGCGAACGGTCCTGCCCCGTTTCGTCGATGGAACGCAAGGGGCCCAGATGACGACCCGCAGCCGTCGCGATCAGCGAGGCCTTGCGCATCGCATCCGCGACCGCGGCTTGCCGGGCGCGATCAAGCGGGGTCGTGGGGTCTGAGGTCCTGAACCTTACGGACTGAATGCGGTTGGCACCGATCCTGGTCAGCGAATCCAGTATGGACCCCAGCAGGTCAAGGTTGCGGATGTTGACATCCAGCGCGTTGTTGACCGTGAACCCGGTGATTTCCAAGGGCTTGGTTTTGGACAGTTTTTGGTCACGCCAACGCGGGTAAAGCGAAAACTGCGAAGTCTGGATATCCCTTTGCGCAATCCCGCGTTGGTCCAGCACCTCGAATATACCTTTCATCCGGGCCGAGTTCAGGCGCAGCGCGCGATCCGCAGTTGGCGCAAAAACCTCGACCGCGATGGATATTGCTGCCATATCCGGCGCAACCAACACGGTACCGATTCCCGAAACCCGAAGAACCGCATCGCTTTCCTGCGCGCCAAGCGGATGGGAAATCATCGTGAAAACAATCAGTAACAACCGCAATTTCATCACGTACCCCAAGAATAGTGGAGCGCCAAGGCTAGGGCACAAATTCCCGCAATTTCAAGCCTTTGTTTTGCGGGTTCTGGCGTGTAAGCGATTTCCTGCTATTATCCCCATCCGGACACATTGACGACTCCTCACCGCCACCACTTTTTGGTACACAACTTATATGAAGCCAAGCTTTGCCCTTAATCTTTCCCATGAAGGGATCATCCTGCTCCACCGGTCACCGCGTGGGAACTGGATCGAAGTGGGGGATGTCTCGCTTGAAAACGCCGCGTTTGCTGAAAATCTGTCCTTTCTGCGCGCAACCGCCGTCGGTCTTGAAGGCAAGGGGTTCGGGACGAAACTGATCATTCCCGACAGTCAGATCCTCTATCGGGAAATCCACGCTCCCGGACCGACGGATCAGGAACGGCGCGAGCAGGTGTTGTCGGCTCTCCAAGGACAGGTGCCCTACGAGGGTGCCGATCTTTCGCTGGACTGGATCGCGACCGGCAACGGTCAAATGGTTCTGGCCGCGGTCGTTGCCAATGAAACTCTGGACGAGGCCGAGGAATTCGCCGTTGAACATCGGTTCAACCCTGTCAGTTTCGTCGGCCCGAAAGGCGCTGAGCCGGACGCATGGGAACCGTTCTTTGGCAAAACGGATTTTTCGATCTCTTTGCTTGGACCGGATGCCGATGTACGTGACACCCCGCCGCCCGGCCCGCCGGAACCTGATCCAGACGACCTGTTCGCGCCGGGCATCGGTCCGGCGGAGGGCAACGAAACAGCCCGCGTCGCGGGCGATATGCCCTCCACGGACCCGCGCGGTCCGGCCGCGGAGGAGGAAACGAACTTTTTCGCCCCTGAATCCCCCGCGACGTCGCCGGGGAATATCTTCACCGAAACTGAAACTGACGCCCCGCCGCAATTCGAGGGTACGCCTGCAGAAACCACGCCGGACGTCGCCCGTTCCGGCGATCAGACACCGCCAAAGGCCACACCGTTTGCCAGCCGGCGCCCCCACGAAGCGGGCGCGCTGCCCGATGATGGCCCCCATATCGTCAGCCGGATCACGCCGAGGATCGTCATTCAGCCGGATGACCCTGCCGCCAACCACGAGGAGGCCACCGAAACCACGCTGACCGCCGACAGCCGGTTGCGCGCGGTGGTGCTGGAAGAAGACGACCCGAAAACAACAGGCGCCGGCTTTGCCGCGCGCATCCTCGGACCGGTCGCCGGCAGGCTCGGGGTCGGGGCAAGGGTGCTTTGGGGACGCGCGCAGTCAACGCTGGCACATGCCAACGCACGCGGCAAAGAGAACGCGGACGGGCAGAAACGGCAAGTGGCGCTTGCCATCATCGGGGCCTTGGCCGTGGTGACGGTCATCGGTCTTGGCGTTTTGCTTTTGCTGATGAGCCCGGACACGATCCCGGAGGGTGGCGACCAGAACCCGGTCCTCGTGACGACAGCAGCGGAACGCGGGGTTCGTGCGGACAACCGGGCGCGCGGGCGTCCCAGCGACTTTGCGACGATCGTTGCCAGTGTTCAGCCTAAATCGGTGCCATCGCCCGATATCCCGCTGGTGCGCCCGGAAAGGCGTTCAAAGTTCGAAGGCGCAACCGACCCGGATGCAGACCTGCCCGATACGGCCCAGCCCGTCACGGATCTTACGGAAAAGGAACTTGCCGCGATCAAGGCAGCCGGGCTGATGTCCCCGACCAGCGATGAAATCGCCGAAGGCGTCGAGGCTGAACTGCTGGCGGAACCCGACAATTCCGAGGCCGACGCCCTTTATTCCGAGAGTGGCATCCTGCAGTCGGTTCGAACACTGCCGCCGCCACTGGCGGATCAGGATCGCGACGACATTTTCGTGGCGTCGATCGACCGCGCGCTGGATGCCAATGACGCGATCATTCTGCCGGATTTCAACAATGGTCCGGCCGATGACCAGCCCCGCGAAAGACTGTCGCCCCTGGCGCCGGGAACTGTTTTTGACCTTGATGAAAGCGGCCTTGTCGTGGCGACGGCCGAGGGGGCGCTCAACCCGCAGGGAATATTGGTCCGGCTGGGCAAGCCTGGCGTTACGCCTCCGGAAAAACCGCTGACCGACATACTGGTACCCCCCAATCCCTTGCTTGCACTCACCCCCAAAGCGCGGCCCGCCGATCTCAAAACCGGCGAGGACGCCGTTTTCGTGCAGGGTCGTCTGACACTTGCGCAGCTTCGTGGAAAACGCGCCAAGGTCCGCCCGCTCTCCGAGCAGGCGGAACTGACCCCAAAGGATGACGCATCCCCGTCCGAGCTTGCTGTTCTGACGTCCTATCAACCCGCCAAACGTCCAAGCGATTTTTCCAAGACGGTCGAAAAAACACGATCTTTGCTGGCCGTTGCGACCCCCGCGACGCAACCGGCACCAAGCACCGGCCCGGTTTTGCCCACGCGCGCAAATGTCGCCAAACAGGCCACGATCAGGAACGCGATCAATCTCAGCAAGCTTAATCTGATCGGGGTTTCCGGCCCGTCCAACGGACGCAAGGCGTTGTTGCGGTTGCCAAGCGGGCGTTTCGTGCGGGTGGAAATCGGCGACCGTATCGACGGAGGGCGCGTGGCCGCCATCGGCGTAGACTCGCTCAGCTATGTCAAAAGCGGGCGCAACCGAATTCTGAAAATCCCCCAATAATCGCCCAAGACGCCCCGAAGGCAGGGCATTCGCCCCGACCCCGCAGGCCGAAATACGGTAAGAACCGGTCTTTCACGGGTTCTCGGCACGTGCAAGCGGACCCGGTTCCTCGCGGATGGGCAAATGGATCAGCGCGGCCAGAACGCCCAGAACGACGGCAGCCCACCACATGAGCGTGTAATCCTGATACGTGTCATAAACCCAGCCCCCCAGCCACGCCCCCAGAAAGCTGCCGGTCTGGTGGCTGAGAAACACCAACCCCGACAGGGTGGACAGGAACCGCAACCCCTGCGTCTGCGCAACCAGCCCCATTGTCAGGGGCACCGTTGAAAGCCACAGCACGCCCATGATCGCGGAAAAAACCAGAACGCCCATCTCGCTCACGGGCAGGGAAATGAAAACACCGATGACCAGCGCGCGGGTCAGATAGATGCCGCTCAGGACGCGCTTTTTTGAATAGACCTGCCCGGACCAGCCCGACAGGAACGACCCCGCAATATTGAAAAGCCCGATCAGGGCCAGCGACCAGCCACCGATCCACGAGGCCAGCCCCATATCGACCACATAGGCCGGCAGATGGGTCTGGATGAATGCGACGTGAAACCCACACACGAAGAAACCGAAAAAAAGGCACAGATAGGTTCTTTCCTGGAATGCCGTTCCAATCGCGCGACCGAAATCGCCGACCTCGGAGTCGCCCGCCGTCGGTCGGGAAATCCGCGAGATGAAGATCAGGAACGGAAAGATCAGGGCAAAGCTGAAGCCAATGAATACCAGAGCCGACTGCCAACCGACCGCGCCGATCATGGCCGTTGCTAAGGGCGCGGCCGCGAACATGCCAAGGGAAGCCGCCGCCGTGCCAAGGCCGAGGATAAAGCTGCGGCGCTCCGGCGAAACGATTTTTCCAAGTGCTGCAATGACAATCGGGAAAGATGCCGCGCCGGTCCCTGCCCCGACCACAAGCCCGGTCAGCACGAACAGGACAGGGTCGGTCGTGACGGCTCGCAACAAGAAACCGGCCCCGGCCAGAATGGCGCCAAGGGCCAATACCCGCGCGGTTCCGTACCTGTCAGCGACCGCTCCGGCCAGAGGTTGCGCAAATCCCCAGGTCAGCGCCTGAAGAGCCACGGAAAGCGAAAAGACCTCGCGCCCCCAGCCAAGCTCCGCCGACATGGGGGCCAGAAACACCCCGAAAGTGGCGGCAAATCCAAAAGACAGAAAGGCAATGACGCAGCCTGCGACAATTGCGGCGTTCACTATGCGGGTTCGATCAGACGTGCGAAGTTCCAAGATGTAAACCCTTGAGCCGTGGTTTTGCGTCGTTCAAGCAGAGCATAAGGAAGCACGGATGTCGATCACCTTTGAGGCGGGGCAAACCGGGTGGCGTCACGTTGGTTGAATTGCGCAAACTTCGCCGCGGCAATCACAGCAACAGCGCAGCGGCCAATCCCAGAAAGGCAAAGAACCCGATGACGTCGGTCACCGTCGTCACGAACGCTCCGGACGCCAGCGCCGGGTCGACGTCAAGTTTCTCAAGCCCGATGGGAACCAGAATTCCCGCAAGACCCGCCACCAGCATATTGGCAATCATCGCCAGCGCCAGAACGACTCCCAACATCGGGCTTTCAAACCAGAAATAACCGACAAGACCGATGATCAGCGCAAAGACCAGCCCATTGGCCAGCCCGACCAGCGCTTCGCGCCTGATGACCCGCCAGACGTTCGACCCGGTAAGGTCCTTGGTCGCGATGCCCCGCACGGCCACGGTCAGGCTTTGCGTCCCGGCGTTTCCTCCCATGGAGGCAACGATTGGCATCAGAACAGCCAGCGCGACGATCGCTTCGATGGTTGCGGAAAACTGCGCGATGACCAGCGAGGCCAGTATCGACGTTACCAGATTGACCGCCAGCCACGGGAACCGCTGGCGCGTGGTCGCGATCACCCGGTCCGTCAGGTTTTCGTCCCCGAGACCGGCAAGACGCATGATGTCTTCTTCGGCGTTTTCGTCGAGCACGACCATCGCGTCGTCAATGGTAATCACCCCGACCAGCCGGTCATTCGCGTCAACGACCGGAGCCGAGACCATGTGATACTGATTAAAGGCGTACGCGACGTCCTCTTCGCTCTGCAAAACGGGGATCGTGCGGAAATCGTCCTCCATGATCGAAGTCAGCGCAATGTCGCGCCCCGAGGACATCAGTTGCGACAAAGGAACCTTGCCGACGGGCCGCATGCGCGGGTCGATGATCACGACATCGTAAAACTGATCCGGCAGGTCTTTTTCCCCGCGCAGATAGTCGATCGTCTGCCCCACGTTCCAGTGGGTCGGGGCCATCACCAGTTCGCGCTGCATCAAACGCCCGGCCGTGTCCTCGGGGTAAAGCAGGGATTGCTCGACCGCGACACGATCTGCGTCTTCCAGAGCATCCAGCACCAGCTCCTGCTGGGGTTCTTCCATGTCCTCGATCAGGTCAACCACATCGTCGGTTTCCAGATCGCGGATGGCGTCGGCCAGCACTTCGTCGGGAAGATGCTCGATCACTTCATCGCGCAACCCTTCGCTCAGCTCCGACAGAACCTCGCCTTCAAGGTCCATATCCAGAAACGTCAGAAAGTCCTGTCGTTCGGTTTTGCTGACCTGTTCCAGAAGGTCCGCGACGTCCGCCGCGTGGAAGGGTTCGAGCAGTTCCAAAAGACGTGGCCGGTCAGAATTCTGGACCGCCAAAAGGATATCGGCAACCAGTTCACCGTCCAACACATAGGCATTGTCCAGTTCGTCGGTCTGCTCGGAAAATGCTTCGCTCATCGCCCCGTCCCTCGATTTTTTTCGCACAGTAAACCAAGCCCCCCTGTTGGGACAGTGGGCAATTGGCAGGGATTTCCCCTTTACCCGCTTGATCGGGCGAAATAACGTTCTTCGGCTGACGAAACGGGACAGGGTATATGAGCGACCACGGCGACCTTTTGCTGGGACAAACGCTGGCTTTTGCGGGTGATCCATTTGTGCGACCCATCGAAGACGCCGCGCGGTTTGAAAGGCGCGGGGCCGTTTTGGTGCGGGATGGAAAAATTGCGAAAACCGGATGTGCTGACGACCTGCGCGCCGCACATCCCCGCGCAAAGGTGCACGATTACGGCGGGAAACTGATTACTGCGGGGTTCATAGACGCCCATGTCCACTATCCCCAGACCGCGATGATCGCCAGTTGGGGCAAACAGCTGATCGACTGGCTGAACACCTATACCTTCCCCGAGGAAACACGTTTCGCCGATCCGGATTACGCCAGGGCCATCGCCACCAGCTATTTCGATCTGGCGCTGGCGAACGGCACGACCAGCATGTGCAGCTTTTGCACCATTCACCCCGGCAGCGTTGATGCGTTTTTTGAAGCGGCGCAGCTGCGCGGGATGCGTGTTGCCGGCGGCAAGACCTGCATGGATCGAAACGCCCCGGACGGGCTGCGCGACACGCCCCAATCGGCCTATGACGACAGCAAGGCATTGTTGGAAAAGTGGCACGGCGTGGACCGGCTGCATTACGCGGTGACGCCTCGGTTTTCGCCGACATCAACGCCCGAACAGCTGGAGGCCATGGGCGCGCTTTGGGCCGAGCATCCGGACGCTCTGATGCAAACCCACCTCAGCGAGCAACTGCCCGAAATCGCCTGGGTGCGCGAACTTTACCCCGAAGCGCGCGATTACCTGGACACTTACGAAAAATTCGGCCTGATCGGCAAAGGGGCCATGTTCGGCCACGCTATTCATCTGGAGGCACGTGAAAAGGCCCGATTGCTGGAAACCGGCGCATCGCTGGTCCATTGCCCGACCTCAAACACCTTCATCGGGTCCGGGTTGTTTGACATGGCCGGTCTCAAAGCGGCAGGACATCTTGTGGGGCTGGCGACAGATACGGGCGGCGGGTCCTCGTTTTCGATGTTGCACACGATGGCGGCGGCTTACGAAATCGGGCAGTTACGCGGGACCGCATTGCATCCGGCGCAGCTTTATTGGCTGGCCACTTGCGGCAGTGCCGCCGCATTGGGAATGGACGGCACTATCGGCAATCTTACGCCGGGGGCCGAGGCGGATCTGGTGGTGCTCGACCTCAGCTCGACCCCTGCAATTGCGCAGCGATCGCGGCGGGCGAATGATCTGTGGGAGGCGTTATTTCCAACGATCATGATGGGTGATGACCGCGCCATCAGCGATGTCTGGATCAATGGGGCGCGCGTTTCTGCGACCTGATCTTAGCCAAGTGTAGAACGATATTCGGCTCTGCTTGGAGCAGTTTCAGCCGGTGCGCCCAATCAAGACGCATAAGATAAAGGCCGGTTCGATGTCGCAACCGGCCACAGGGGATTACACCAGCCCATATGTCATAACACTATTTTTGTGGAGGCAAAGGTCGCATCATTGAAATCAGGAAACACGCAAGGTTCGCGCCCGACCCCGAGGGTGGGCTGGGTGAAGCTTGAAAAGGTCTTTCTTTGAAAGGCAGACGTTACATAGCATTGAAACGTGGTGACATTTCGCGCCCGCCCTGGGGGGCGGGGTCGGGCGCGAACCGGATTGCGGGCAATCCGGGGTGCTTCAAGCATCAATGACACAAACTTTGGATTGAGGCACCAGAGCATAGCCCAAGCGGCCCTATTCCATCAGCCCAAGCGCCAGTCTCTGTTGGGTTTCCAAAACCTCTGGCAAATTGATTTTGACCATCCGACCGTCGCGCACAACGCTTTGCCCTTCCACAAGCAAATCCCGCACGTTTTGCGGCCCGCACAGAACCAGCGCCGCAACCGGATCCCAAGCGCCGGCGTTGGCGATGCCTGACATGTCCCAAATCGCAATATCAGCGCGTTTTCCAGCTTCAAGCGATCCCAAATCCGGGCGGCCCAGCACATCCGCACCGCCTCGGGTGGCGATTTCCAGCGTTTCGCGTGCGCTTATGGCGTCGGCTCCGTTTTGGACACGTTGCAACAGCAGGGCCATGCGCGCCTCGGCCATCATGTGGCCCGCGTCGTTCGAGGCCGACCCGTCCACCCCAAGCCCCACATGCACGCCCGCATCGCGCATGGCGCGCACGGGGGCAATGCCCGATCCAAGACGACAGTTCGAGCAGGGGCAATGGGCAACCCCGGTGCCTGAGCGCGCAAAAAGGTCGATCTCGGCCGGGTCGAGCTTGACGCAATGGGCATGCCAGACGTCAGCGCCCGTCCAGCCCAGATCCTCGGCATATTGGCCGGGCCGACAGCCGAATTTCTCCAGACTATAGGCGATGTCTTCGTCGTTTTCGGCAAGATGCGTATGCAGCATCACGCCTTTGTCCCGCGCCAGCAACGCCGCATCACGCATCAATTCGCGGCTGACCGAAAAGGGCGAACACGGGGCAATCCCCACGCGCGTCATGGCACCGGGGTTTGCATCATGAAATGCGTCAACCAAACGGATCGCGTCGTTCAGAATAGCGTGTTCCGTTTCCACAAGCGCGTCTGGCGGCAAGCCGCCGTCGCTTTCGCCAATGCTCATTGCGCCGCGTGTTGCGTGCAGGCGCACGCCAAGCGTCCGGGCGGCCTCGATCGTATCATCAAGCCGCGCGCCACCGGGATACATGTAAAGATGATCCGACGAAAGTGAACAGCCAGACAAGGCCAGCTCGGCCAGACCTGTCTGGGCCGACACGAATATATGTTCCGGCCCCATCCGCGCCCAGATGGGATAGAGCGTTTGCAGCCAGCCAAACAAAAGCGCGTCCTGACCGCCGGGAACCGCGCGCGTCAGGGATTGGTAAAGATGGTGATGGGTGTTGATGAGGCCCGGCGTCACCACGCAGCCCGAGGCGTCAACGACGGTTTTCGCCGACCCAAGACCCGATCCAACCGCGCAGATGACGCCCTGATCGATCAGAATGTCCGCACCCGAAAGCTCACGCCTTTGTTCGTCCATTGTAACGATGACATCGGCGTTTCTGACAAGTGTTGACACGATGATTACCCTCTGCATTTTTCCCCGGCAAGGCTACCTTCAGATGTCAGCGGGGAAAAGACGGAAATCGGCATGATCGGATCGCAGGCCCATTCCTCGCGACCGTAAAGCACGAGGATCAGGTGAATCTCCGGCGCCTGTGTATCACCGGCAACCAGCGCATAGATATAGGCCTGCCTCAGCAAAAAACGGGCAGCGTCGGTGTCTCCACTCGCCGGTCTGGCTTCGACGAGGCGGCGCTAAAGCGACGGCAACGCCAATGCATCGCCGTTCGCATGTGCTGCGCCCGCTCGGCTTTTGTTCAATCCGCCCATGGCGCGACGAGGCCGGGATCATCCGGGCGATTGGAATTGACGCGCGGGTCCACGCGATGAGAGGAATAGGCGTTTTCGGGCGCCGGAACCATCAATGCTGCGGCGCCTTTTCCGGCCTGGCCCAGCCATAGCGTGAAATCCTTCGGATGTATGGTGACCGGCATGCGATGGTGAATGTGGGCCAGCGTCTGATTGGCGCTGGTGGTCACGATCGCGCAGGTCGCCACGCTCGTCCCCAGAGGGGTCGTCCAATCCTGCCAGATACCCGCAAGCGCTGCGACCGGATCTTGGCGGGGTGAAATGAACCACGGCAGACGTTTGCCATTCGCATCTTTGGTCCATTCGTAGAACCCGCTTGCGGGGATCAGGCAGCGCCTTGCCCGGCAGGCCGCGCGAAAGGCGGGTTTTTCGGCAATGGTTTCGGCACGGGCATTGATCAGCAACGGACCGTCGCGGTCGGTCGTGTACCACTTGGGCAGGAAACCCCACCGCATGGGCACAAGGTGCCGCGCGGCCTCGTGTGCGACAACGGTCGTGATATTCTGCGTGGGGCAGATGTTGAAACGCGGTGTCGGCATCAATTGCGCGCCAAGGCTGGCGTCAAAAAGCTGCGCCATCGCGTCGTCGGGCAGGGTCAGGGCAAAGCGTCCGCACATGGCGCCATCATCCGGCAATCAAATGCGTTTGTCCAATGGCCACATGACGTGGCTTGACGTTGCGAACAGACCGGGGCAGTCAGGAACCATTGCATCACCCGTTAATCTTGAGGCCGTCGTAATGTCAAAATCCGTACTTGTTATCGGGGCTGGGATCACCGGTGTTTCGACCGCCGAATGGTTGCGGCGCGCCGGGGCGGATGTGACCCTGATCGACCGGGTCGAGCCGGGCGCATCCGAGCAGGCCTCGTTCGGGAACGCCGGCATTCTGGCGCGCTGTGCCGTCGTTCCCGTGGCCGAGCCGAGCCTTTTACGCAAGGTTCCTTTCATGCTCTTTGATAACGACGCGCCGCTTTTCATGCGCTGGCGCTACCTGCCAAAGCTCTTTCCCTGGCTTGTCGCGTTCCTGCGCAATGCAAATGCGGTGAAAACGCGGAAGATTGCCGCCGCTGCCGCCGCACTGACGGACGACAGCGTTGATCAACACATGGCACTGGTTGGCGGAACCCCGGCTGAGGAGTTCCTGAAAAAAGGGGACTACTCGCACTATTTCCCGTCAAGAAAAGACTGGCTGAAGGCTGAATTCAGTCGTGAAGTCACACGACAAATGGGGTTTTGCCCGGTTGAGAAGGACCGCGAACAGCTTCTCAAATCCGACCCCAATGTGAGCGAACGCTATCGTTTCGCCGTGACCTATCGCGATCACGGCTGGCTCACCTCTCCCGGTGGATACGTCGCAGCACTGGCGGAACATTTTGTTGCAGCCGGTGGTCGGTTCATCCGGGGCGAAGTCACCGATATCAGCAAGGACACGGTCACGCTGGCCGATGGAACGACGTTTTGCCCTGACAAAATCGTGCTGGCCGCAGGGGCGTGGTCTGCAAACCTCAGTGGGAAACTGGGGCATCGGGCACGGCTGGAAAGCGAGCGCGGCTATCATCTGTTTCTGAAAGGAGTCAACTTCATGCCGGATACGCCGTTCATGGTGACGGACGCGAAATTCGTGGTGACCCCGATGGACGAGGGTCTGCGCTGTGCCGGAATTGTCGAGTTCGGAGGCCTCAAGGCCCCAGCTTCCAAGGCCCCCGCAGATCTGCTGCGTCGCCGTATCCGACAGGTTTATCCGACGCTGACGTGGCAGGAGGAATCTCATTGGATGGGGCATCGCCCGACGACGCCTGACAGCCTGCCGCATCTTGGCCCGCTCCGCTCCGCCCCAAACGTGATCTGCGCCTTCGGCTCGCAACATATCGGGATCACCATCGGACCGAGGCTTGGGCGCATGGCCGCCGATCTGGCCCTTGGCAAAAGGATCAACGCCGATATCAGCCCTTATGATCCCGATCGCTTTGCCTGACTGGAAATCGCGCAAACGGCGCCTTAGGTTGGGGTTACATGACGTAAAGGGGTCGTTCCGGGCATGACGCTGAAACTTGACGACAGCTACGGGCAGCTTCCGGGGCGGTTTTACACGCGCGTCCCCCCCCAACACCGCCCAAATGCGCAGGTGCTGCGTCTGAACACCGCACTGGCGGCGGCACTCGGGTTTGATGAAAACGCGGTGTTGGTGCCGGAAGTGGTGCAAAAGCTCGCGGGCAGTGGCGGTGTGTCGGGTGACGTTCAGCCTCTGGCGATGGTTTATGCCGGGCACCAGTTCGGCAACTGGGTGCCGCGCCTGGGCGACGGTCGCGCGGCGCTGCTGGGCGATGTTCTGGCCAGCGACGGGCAGCGTTATGACATTCATCTGAAGGGTTCAGGCATTACCGAGTATTCGCGCGGCGGGGATGGAAACGCCGTTTTGGGGGCGGTTTTGCGCGAATATATCGTCAGCGAAGCGATGTTCGCGCTGGGCATTCCAACCTCGCGCGCGTTGGCCGTGATATCGACGGGTCAGGAAGTTCGGCGCGAAACGCTGGAACCCGGTGCCGTTCTTGTGCGCGTGGCGCGCAGTCATATTCGCGTTGGGACATTTCAGTATTTCTATGCGCAAGAGGATATCGACGGCCTGCGTATGTTGTTGGAATTCGCAATCAAGCGGCATGATCCGGACCTTGAAGAAGCCGAACAACCGGCCCTTTCATTCCTTGAGCGTGTCGCCGCGCGGCAGGCAAACCTGATCGCGCAATGGATGGGCGTCGGTTTCATCCACGGCGTAATGAACACCGATAACATGACCGTCAGCGGGGAAACCATCGACTATGGGCCCTGCGCCTTCATGGACGATTTCAAGGCGGCGAAAGTATTCAGTTCGATCGACCTTCAGGGCAGGTACGCCTGGGGAAACCAACCCGCCAGCGCGCATTGGAACCTGGCTCAGCTTGCGCAGGCGCTGGTTCCCCTGATCGCGCCCGACCCCCGGAAGGCGGCCCAACAGGCGCAGTCGGTTCTGGACACATTCCCGGAAATGTTTCGGGCGCAGTCCGACGCGGTCCTTGGTGCGAAACTCGGCATCCGGAATGCCGGCGCCAAGGATCAGCCGCTCAGTGCCGGTTTCCTGCGCCTGCTCGAAAAAGAGGGGCTGGATTACACGCGCAGCTTTCGCCAGCTGACCGCCGGACAACAAACCGGCGCGTTCCAGGAATTCAGGGACGCGCTGACCGACAAGCCTGCCTTTGATAAATGGTTTGACACCTGGCAGGCCCGCATCAAGGATCAAAGTGCGAATGTGGCTGCCGACATCATGGCCGCGGTCAACCCGGTCTATATCCCAAGAAACCACCGGATCGAGCAGGTGATTAAAGCCGCCTACCAGGGCGATCTTGCCCCTTTTGAAGAACTTCTGGTCGTCCTCAAAACCCCGTTCACCGCCAATCCGGATCATCGGGCTTACGAGGACGCCCCCAAGACAGACGAAGTCGTGCAGCAGACTTTTTGCGGGACCTAAAACCAAGAGCGGCTGCCCGCAGGGGCGCCAAACCGGATGGATTAAACTTTCATGTTCCCAATTCGCGACCACAACCCGTCACGGACGACCCCGGTGGTCACAACCACGATTATCGCGATCAATGTATTGGTCTACCTTGCCGGGTTGGGCAACGGGACGGACAATCAATCGCTGTACCTGCTCTATCAGAACTGGGCGCTGATCCCCGCCGAGGTGACGGGCGGAGGCCCATTGCACCCGCTGATGACCTCGATCTTTCTGCATGCCGGGTTTCTGCATCTTACGGGTAACATGTTGTTTTTATGGGTTTTTGGCGATAACATGGAGGATGCCTTTGGTCATGTCGGCTTCTTGCTGTTCTATCTGGCCTGCGGTGTGGGGGCAGGTCTGGTTCATGTCAGCTTTCAGCCGGAATCGCCTGTCCCGCTGGTCGGGGCCTCGGGTGCGATTGCGGGGGTGCTTGGGGGGTATCTCTTGCTTTATCCCCGCGCGCGGGTAGACATTTTCTTTTTCTTTTTTGTGTTCTTCAAGATCATTCCGATCCCCGCCTGGGTGACGCTGGCGGTCTGGTTTGGCCTACAGGTGCTGGGCGTGACGGGCGGTGATACCGTGGGCAACGGGATTGCCTATTGGGCGCATATTGGCGGGTTCGTGCTGGGGCTCTTGTTCACCTTGCCACTTTGGCTGCGGCGCGGCAGCACCAAAGGCTGGACCGAAACGAAAGGTCGCCCACCCCACCCGGCGGCCGAGGTTCCTCTGACGAAATCCGATGTCCCTTCGGTGCGCAGACGCAGATAGCCTGATCGAGGCATCTTCACCCGGTGGCGCACGGAATCACGCGCTGCCCGGCGGTGCCGCCGGACGGGTATGGGGACGGGGTTCGCGCCAAAAGGCCGGGGGGATAAACGCGTGCTGTAATCTCATACGCGCCCCTAAATCATGGGTTGGTCATTGGGTGTGCTGGTATCAGACGCCCAGGCAGTACCGCATGATCGCTTTTTGTGCGTGCAGCCGGTTTTCCGCTTCATCGAAAATGACCGATTGCGGGCTGTCCATGACATCCGAGGTTACCTCCTCATCGCGATGCGCTGGCAGGCAATGCATGAACAATGCGTCCGGAGCGGCGTGCGACATAAGCTCGGTATTGACCTGATAGGGGCGCAGCTGGTTGTGCCGGCGCTCGCGTGTCGACTGGCTGTCATGCATGGAAACCCACGTATCCGTCATAACGACATCCGCCCCCGCAACCGCGATTTCCGGGTCCCGCTCGATCGTGATATTCGCGCCGCTCTTGCGCGCGGCCCCTACGTATTCGGGCTGCGGATCAAGCTGGCCGGGACCGGTGAACGTGAAATCAAATCCCAGCTGGCCCGCAGCTTCGATCATGGAGGCGCAAACATTGTTGCCATCGCCCGACCAGACGATTTTGTGACCGCTGATCGGCCCGCGATGTTCCTCGAACGTCATCACGTCAGCCATGATCTGGCACGGGTGGGTGCGGTTCGTCAGCCCGTTGATCACGGGAACATCGGCGAATTGGGCCATTTCCAGCAGGGTCTCTTCTTCGAAAGTGCGCATCATGATCAGATCGACATACCGGCTGAGGACGCGTGCCGTGTCCGCGATGGTTTCCCCGTGCCCCAGTTGCATGTCAGCGCCCGACAAAACCATGGTCTGCCCGCCCATCTGGCGCACACCGACATCGAAACTGACCCGGGTGCGTGTCGAGGGTTTTTCAAAGATCAGCGCCACCATCCGGCCCGCCAGCGGCTGATCGTCATCGGCCATGCCCTTTGGGCGACCGGCACGGGCCTCTTTCATTTTTTGTGCCGACGACAGAATGGTCCTGAGATCGTCGCTCGAGGTCTTACCGATATCCAGAAAACTCCTCATAGCATGGCCTCGATCATCGTTGCGGCAGCGTCGAGGCGATGAACACCTTCGGCGATCTCCTCGTCTGTTATGGTCAGGGACGGCAAAACGCGGATCACGTTTTGACCGCCCGGTACGGTCAGAACCTGATTTTCGTACCCCGCGCTGACAACCCTCATGTTGGTCACCTTGCAGACAACACCCAGCATCAGTCCAACACCGCGAACCTCGGCAAACACATTCGGATGCGCGGCCACCAGCCCTTCCAGCTTTTGGCGAAGGGTGCCCGATTTCCGCCTGACGTCGTCAAGAAAGG
>CAYXNM010000011.1:22332-32680 GCA_964466385.1 uncultured Rhodobacter sp.
CCTTCCAGCTTTTGGCGAAGGGTGCCCGATTTCCGCCTGACGTCGTCAAGAAAGGCTTTGTCGTTGATGGTGCCAAGAACCGCCGAGCCGACCGCGCAGGCCAGAGGGTTGCCCCCATAGGTCGAACCATGCGACCCGGCAACCATGCCGCCCGCCGCCTTGTCGGTTGCCAGACAGGCGCCCAGGGGAAACCCGCCGCCGATCCCCTTGGCGATGGCCATGATGTCGGGTGTGATCCCCGAATACTCATGCGCAAAAAGGCGCCCCGTGCGGCCCATGCCGCATTGAATTTCGTCTGCGATCAAAAGCAAACCGTGCTGATCGCAAAGCGCACGCAACCCTTTCAGAAAGGCGTCCTCAGCCGGAACGATACCACCCTCGCCCTGTACAGGCTCGATCAGGATGGCGGCCGTGGTTTCGCCGACGGCTTGAGCGACCGCGTCAAGATCACCGAACGGGACATGCACAAAACCGGGAAGCTCGGGGCCAAAACCGTTCAACAGCTTTTCACCCCCCGCCGCCGCGATCATGCCTAGCGTCCGGCCGTGAAAGGCATCGTGAAAGGCAATGATTTCGTTGCGCTGAGGCTGGCCCTGACAGCTGAAATACTTGCGTGCCATCTTGACCGCGCATTCCATGGCTTCGGTTCCGGAATTGGTGAAAAAGACCTTGTCCGCAAAAGTGGCCTCGGCCAGCCCGGCCGCCAATTTTTCCTGATTGGGGATGTTGTAAAGGTTCGACGTGTGCCAGAGAGCCTCAGCCTGATCAATGAGAACAGCGCTCAGTTTCGGGTTGGCGTGCCCGAGGGAATTGACGGCGATCCCTGAACCGAAATCCAGATATCGCTGTCCGTTTTCCTCGATCAGCCAGCTTCCTTCGCCCTTCACGAATGAAAGGGGAGCGCGCGCGTAAGTCGGTAAAACGGCAGAGGTCATGATAGGAACCTTTTGGAAGTAAGACCCCGGTTTGACGCAATGTCAGGGGCAAGTCAATTCAGAGAGAGGGGTGGGCAGCGAACAGGCATGGCACCGCGCGGCGGCGCGGATTGGAAACGTCAGCGTCGGCGTCGCGACAACCGGATTTTCAGGACCTGTTTCATGGTGTCTTTCGTTTTGAAAAATGGCAGACCGCGCCAGATAACCGCGACCGGCGACCATTGTCCAGCGGCAAACGCGCTCAACTTTTCAGGCGGTACCCCGTGGCAAACCAACGCCAGCTCCACCCGCCAAGGGCAAGCGTCAGCGCGCCGCAATAAAGCGCGCCTGTGACAGGAGAGGCATCAGAAACGCCGATCACGCCGTACCGGGCCCCGTCGATCAGATAGAATATCGGATTGATCTGCGTGACAACGATCAGGGCTGGCGGCAGTATTTCGGTTGAATAAAACGTTCCCGACAGAAAACTGAGGGGCGTTACGATAAAGTTGATGATTGCGTTCATCTGGTCGAAACGATCTGAAACGATCCCCGCCAACACGCCCGCCAGCGCCAGCATGGCACTGCCCAGAACGATGAACAGCAAGGCCCAGAGCGGGTGCGAAAACCCGGTGCCGATGATTGGAAACGTGACAAGGATAACCGCCAGGGCCACCGCCAGACCGCGCGCTACACCGCCAAGCGTATACCCCAGAACAAGCTCCAGCGGGGAAACCGGCGGCATCAGGCTGTCAACGATATTGCCCTGAATCTTGGAAATCACCAGCGAACTGGCAGTATTGGCAAACGAATTCTGAATGACCGTCATCATCAGAATGCCGGGGGCCAGAAACTGAATGAAGGGCACGCCCATCACGGCACCTCGTCTGGCGCCGATGGCAAGGTCAAAGACCAACAGGAACAAACCCGCGGTGATAAGGGGGGCGACGATCGTCTGGGTCCAGATCGACGTGAAGCGAATGACTTCGCGCGCACAAAGCGTATAAAGCCCCAGCCAGTTGACGCGCCCGAACCGACGTACCCCCATGTCTTCACGTTTGCCTGTCATCCTGTTGCCTCCTGCCCACAGAAACCTTCCGCACTGAGCTTGTAACCGCACCGACAAAGGTTACAATGGGAGATCAGTGAATTTCCCGGCTCGGCGCAATCGCCCGAGCGGCCCGACAGGTTGGAGTACCCATGTCCTGGACAGACGAACGCGTTGACGTATTGAAAACAATGTGGGGCGACGGCAAGAGCGCCAGCCAGATCGCCAAGGAACTTGGCGGCGTGACGCGCAACGCGGTCATCGGCAAGGTTCACCGCCTTGGGCTTTCCAACCGGGCAAGCACGACCGCGCGCCCGCCGGTCAAGGAAAAACCGGCCCCCAAGGAAACCGCCGAAGCCAAACCCGTGGTCGAGGAAAAACCCGCGAAGGTCGAGGAAACCGCACCTGTGCGCATCCTCCCGATCCCCCCTCGCAAGCCGATCATCAAGGCCGGGCAACCGCTGCCCCCGCAACCTTCCGCCAACGAAGTTAGCGCCGAGGCACTGGCCAACGTCAAGGAAATCGAAAAATCCGCCCGCCGGCTCAACCTGATGGAACTGACCGAGCGGACCTGTAAATGGCCGGTCGGCGATCCCGCGACGGATGAATTCTGGTTTTGCGGCCATCCCGTTCAGCAGGGCAAACCCTATTGCGAGGCGCATGTGGCGGTTGCTTTCCAGCCGATGTCGTCGCGGCGCGACAGGCGGGCCTCGCGGTAGCTGAAGGCAGAAATGCAAAGGGTGAAAACACCCGGCGACGAAACAGGCAAGAGGGACGTGACAGCGTCGGACGATCGGGCATGCTAGCGCTCAGAAAAGTCTCCCGCAAGACGGGCAGCAGGACGCAATACGCCGCGCTGTGTTATCGGCTGCGCAAAGGAAAGGCACACCAGATCCTGTTGGTGACAAGCCGTGGAACGGGGCGGTGGATTCCTCCCAAAGGGTGGCCCATGAAGGGCAAGGCCCCCAACACGGCAGCCGCACAGGAAGCGTTCGAGGAAGCCGGGGTCAAAGGTATCGTTCACGGTAAATCTCTTGGCCGTTATCGGTATCGCCGGGACGCACCGGAAAGTACCAAGAGATCCTCGGAGGCGTATATTTTCCCGCTGGAGGTCGTGAGCCAGTCAAAACATTTTCGCGAAAAAGGTCAGCGAAAGGTGAAATGGTTCAGCGCCAAAAAGGCTGCAAAACTCGTCCGGGAACCCAAGCTCAAGCGCATCATCAAGGCGTTCGACCCGGCGCAGCTTGGCGGCTAGGATGCCATCATGCGGTCGCACCGGCGTGACGTTGCCCTTGTAAGCCTGAAATTATGCGATATTTAAGGATATGAAGCCCAAACTGCGAAGCCACGATGATTTGCTACACGCTAAAATGTTCACAGGGTCACAGTTTTGACAGCTGGTTCCAGTCTGCGACCGCCTTTGACCGCCTGATGACCGGGGGGCTGGTCTCTTGTGCGATTTGCGGCGGCGATGAGATTTCGAAAGCGGTGATGGCGCCGCGGGTGCAAAGTTCGCGAAAGAAGAAGGCGACCGCAGACAAGGCGCCCGTTGGTCAATTGACCAAAACGCCCCAACCAGCAGAGAAGGCCCTGCGCGAAATGCGCCGAAAGATCGAGGCGATGTCGGAAAACGTCGGGTCGGAATTTGCGCGCGAAGCCCGCGCCATCCACCACGGCGACGCGCCGGAACGCCCGATCATCGGCGAAGCCCGTATGGACGAAGCAAAAAGCCTGATAGAAGACGGCATACCCGTTGCCCCGTTGCCGTGGGCATCCCGCAAAACCAATTGACACCAACCCGACCAATCACCGACTTGTGGATGCCCGGTTTAGGGCAGCGCCTGCTTGGGTGGGCGCTTTGTGGCGCTTGGTTGTCGCGCGTGTTATCCTCGTGGTAAATACCAATGATATCACCGCATTGCGCCGTTGCAAAAGCGCCTGACGTCGTGCCAGAGGCACGCTTTCAGCGTGACGGGCAGGCAGGCGCTGCCCGGCGTATCCGCCGCGCGGAAATGGGTGCGGGGTTCGTACCAAATAGCCAGGGGTTGAACGCCTGCGCAATCTCCTGCCTGCCCCTCAATCATGGGGTCCTCATTGGGCGTGCTGGTATGAGGGGGCCGTTCTCGCCGTCTTTGTGACAGGGAACGTCTGTTCGCCCGTCCGCTCCGGAAACACTTGTCTGCGTTAATCGGGCAATCTTCGAAGCAGAATGAACAAGTCGTTGCGCTTGACCTCGGTCAGGGTGGTATTTTTCAGTTTGGCGATTTCCTCCAGCACCAGACTGCGCGCGCGCGGCGTCACCGGGCAAAGCGGCACCAATACGAAATCCGCCCGCGACAGCCCGGCGTCGCCGCCATAATACCAGGGTGCGCCACCTTTCAGGGGTACGGTGTCTCCGAAGAGCCAAAGGTTGGAAAAAGTGTCGGCCGTGAACACGCTCTTGCCCCGGGTCCCGGGCACTCCGGCGACATCCAGCGCCATCTGGTGCAAGACCCCGACCAGACCCATCTCCAGCTTGCACGACCCCAGCGGCTGGCCAAAGAGAACGTCTTGCCGCGTGCCAACGGCGCTGTTCACCAGCGCCGCGATTTTCGGATCTTCAAGGTCAAAGGCCTCCCGCCGGGCAGGCGCGTACATCCGCGCGGTCTGCATGGCGACGTCACCGTTTGTTTCACCCGGCAGCACCTGAAAAAAACCTTCGCGCGACATCTTTGCGTGCCGTACATTGGCAAATGCAAGGTTGATCACGCCCGGGAATGCAAGCGCGGCCGACAAGATCCCGACAACCATCATCGCGCGCCCGACATCCCAGCCAAACGCATTGTTGACATGGCGGTCAGGGCGCAGAATAACCATGATAAAAGCCAGCATTATCAGCCACTTAGGATCATTTCCCCAATTCTGATAGGTGATATAGATAAACCCCGGCGTGAACACCAAAAGCAGCAGGCCCTCGGTTGCACGCCCCGATTGGCGCAACAGGATGATGCCCGCCAGCACCACCAGATTGATCGCCAGAAACGAAGGACCGATCAACAAAACCGCCAGAGCCTCGCTTGGCTGCGCGCGAATGCCGGAACGCGCCACAAGCTGCAAGTCCCCGATATACGCGACCCAGAACTGAACCCCGCCGACAAGCGTCATCACGGCGACAACCGTCAGTCCCGCGCCAAGGGCGATCAGAAGCGTGTTCCAGTTTCGGCGCAGGATCAGCGCCAGCAGAACGCCCGGCAGCAACGCCGCAAAGAACGTGACCTTGCTCAGCAGCAGAAACGCCATTGCCAGCCCGGTGACCAGCCCGTCGCCGGCGGCACCACCCCGGTCACTGGGCAGGATGGCCAGGGTGATCAGCAAAAAACCCGCAGCCCATGCCCACCGATTGTAAAACATCGAAACCGAGGCGACCTGAATGGGGCCGCCATAAACGAGTGCCGTGCACAGGATGATAAGAAACGCCCCAAAAACATAGGCATAAAGGCCGGGCAAGCGGGTATATCCAACCCACCAGATCGCCGGCAGCATCACCAGCGCGACCAGTAAACCCGCCCCCATCAATGCTTGTCCGGCCCCTGCCCCAAGCGAGATCAGCCACGCAACCGGCGCAAAAGCAAGCACACCGATTGGCGTTGTGAAATCCAGATGCGGCCATTCGCCCTGCCCCATGCGAAGCGCGATTTGCAACACATGCAGGGCGTCGCCTTCGTGCTGATCGATCAGGAGGATACCCTTGCCCAAAAGCAACCCCGCCTCGATCCCCAGAACGATCAGCAAGAAACCCAAAAGAATACCGCCCGAAGGTCTGCCCATTCCCGCCCCCGTTAACTCTCCGGCAACCTTACAGTCCATAACATCCGGATGCAAAACCCCGATTGGGGTTTTTGTTGTCCAATACGTGATCTCAGGTTAGGGTCCGCGAAACAACAAAAATACAGACCGAGGCAGTCATGAATATGCAGGCGTCAGACGTCAAAGCCCCCCCCTTGCCCGTTTCACTGGCCGACACCGGTCTGGCGATTGTCATGCTCAGGGACATTTTTCTGAAAACCGTCTTTCGCCGATCCCTCAACACCGCGTCTGATATCTCGCAGGCGATCTGTCTGCCCTTGCAACTGACGATCGAACTCATCGATCTGGCGCGCGAGCAGAAACTGCTGGAGGCGATGGGAAACCGCGACTCCGGCGGTAACAGCGAGATGATTTTTGAACTGTCAGAGACCGGCAAGGCGCGTGCGCTCGACGCGCTTGCGCAGTCTGAGTATTACGGTCCCATTCCGGTCCCGCTGGAGGATTACAAGCAACAGACTGAACGACAGGCCGTGCGGAATATTTCCATTTCCAAACAGCAGCTTGGCGCCTCCATGTCACACCTCGTCTTGCCCGACGGACTTCTCGATCAACTGGGTCCGGCAATCAATTCGGGCAAGTCGATCCTGATGTACGGCCCTCCGGGCAATGGGAAATCCTCGATTTCCAATGGAATAAGGGACGCCTTGGGCGACAAGATTTATGTCCCCCGCGCAATCGAATACATGGGCCAGGTCATCACGGTTTACGACCCCATCGTTCACGACAAGGCCGAAAGCACGGAAGAGGACGCAACCTCGCTACGCCGGGCGGGAACGCGTTTTGATGGACGGTACGTGCGCTGCCGTCGTCCGACCGTTATCACGGGCGGTGAACTGACGCTTGACATGCTCGACCTCAAATACAACGCCGTTTCGCGCACCTATCAGGCGTCCTTGCAGCTGAAATCCACGGGCGGCGTTTTCATCGTCGATGACCTTGGCCGACAGGAGGAACCGCCGCAGGCGCTCATCAACCGCTGGATCGTTCCGATGGAAAGCGGGTTTGATATCCTGGCGCTGCAATCAGGCGAAAAATTCATCGTGCCGTTTGATACCCTGGTGATCTTTTCAACCAACTTCCTGCCGTCCGAGATGTTCGACGGTGCCGCGTTGCGCCGGATCGCCTACAAGGTCAAAGTCGACGGCCCCAATCAGGAAGATTTCCTGCAAATCTTCATGCGGGTCTGCCAGGCCAAGAACCTGCCGGTGGACGAAAACGCGGTCGTTCATCTGCTGCGCAACAAATACCCCGAAATCGACAACGTTTTTGCCAACTTTCACAGCCCGTTTCTGGTCGACCAGATCCTGTCGGTCTGCGCTTATGAAAGCATCCCTGCGCAAATGTCGCCGGAACTGATCGACAAGGCCTGGGCCAATCTCTTTGTTGACGAAAGCTGAAGACGAACAAAACACCGCGCCGGAATCATTGTTGCAAAAATACTCTCGCCGAAGGCACTGACACGCCCTTTGCAAGACGCGCGCGCTTGCGATAACCCAAACCGATGAACAACCTTCCGCCCTCTTTCGATGCCTGGTTCACGTCACGCGGTTGGCGGTTGCACGCGCATCAGCAAACTTTACTGGATCACGCGGACAACCCGGCAACCTTGCTTGTGGCCCCAACAGGCGGCGGCAAGACCTTGGCCGGGTTTCTGCCAAGCCTGATTGAACTTGCGACAGGCAACGCATCCGGTCTTCACACGCTTTATGTCTCGCCGCTCAAGGCGCTGGCGGTTGATATCAGGCGCAATCTGCAAACCCCGGTTGACGAGATGGAACTGTCTGTCCGGATCGAGGACCGGACCGGCGACACGCCCTATTCGAAACGACAGCGCCAGCGCGCCGACCCGCCTCACATTCTGCTGACAACGCCCGAGAGCCTTGCCTTGCTGTTGTCCTATCCCGACGCGCCCGCCATTTTTTCCGCTCTGGAACGCGTCATCATTGACGAGATTCACGCGCTGGCTGAAAGCAAGCGGGGCGACCAGTTGATGTTGTCGCTTGCAAGGTTGCAGACGCTTGCCCCAACCATGCGCCGTGTCGGATTGTCCGCGACGGTCGAAGATCCCGATGCACTGGGCGCGTTCCTTGCGCCGCGCGGCAAGAACTGCGTCGTTCACGTCGCCGATCCCGGCCCGGACCCAAAGGTCGAAATACTCCAGACCAGGGCCGTGCCGCCCTGGAACGGCGCCGGGGCGCGTTATGCCATTCCCGAAGTTCTGGATGCCATAAAAAAGGCCGGAACGACGCTGGTTTTCATCAATACACGCGCGCAGGCCGAGCTTTTCTTTCGCGCCCTCTGGCTGGAAAACGACGAAGCCCTGCCGATTGGGCTGCATCACGGCTCGCTTTCGCTGGAGGCGCGAAAAAAGGTCGAAACCGCCATGCTTGCGGGAAGTCTGCGTGCGATCGTCTGCACCGGTACGCTCGATCTGGGGATCGACTGGGGCAATGTCGATCTGGTGATGCAAATCGGCGCGCCGAAAAACATCAAACGCCTCGTACAACGGATCGGGCGGGCAAATCACCGCTACGACACCCCGTCCCGCGCCATCCTTGTTCCGGCCAACCGGTTTGAAGTCGTTGAATGCCGCGCGGCACTTGAAGCCGTCGCCGAAAACGAACTTGACGGCGAGCCCCGCGGTCCGGGACCGCTCGACGTTCTCTGCCAGCACATCCTCGTCAGCGCCTGCTCGGCCCCTTTTCACCCTGACGATCTTTTTGAGGAATTTCAGGGTGCAGGGCCATACCGGCATCTGCGCCGCACGGATTTTGACGATTGCGTCGATTTCTGCGCAACCGGCGGATACGCATTTCGCGCCTATGACAAATGGCAGCGACTGGTGCTTAACCCGGAGGGGCTGTGGCAATTGCGCGATCCGCGTGCCGCACGTCAGATCCGGATGAATCTGGGGACCATCGTTGACAGCGAAACACTTGCGGTGAGGCTGAAAAACCGCAGAGGCGGCAAGCCTCTGGGCGAGATCGAGGAATCCTTTGCCGCCACGTTGACACAGGGCGAGACGTTTCTGATCGGCGGGGAAGTCGTCACCTACGAAGCATTGCGCGAACTGACGGTCGAAGTGACCAGAGAAGCCAAACGCAAGCCGCGAATTGCGGTTTTCAGCGGCACGAAATTCGCGACATCAACGATCCTGTCTCATCGTGTCCTGAAAAAACTGGCGGCACCGGACTGGCCCGACCTGCCCGAACACACGGCCGCCTGGTTGCGTTTGCAAAGGCGGATTTCCCGAATGCCCCAGGCAGGTCGCATGCTGGTGGAAAGCTTCGCGGCCGATGGGCGCGAATTCACCTGCTATTACGGGTTTGCCGGGCGAAACGCACTGCAAACGCTCGGGTTGCTTTTGACTAAGAGGATGGAAGCGGCGGGGCTTGACCCCCTGGGTTTCGTTTCCACGGATTATGCACTTTTGATCTGGGGGCTGGAAAAAGTCGAAGATCCTGCCGCGCTCTTGCGGCGCGAAGGACTGGCCGAGGGGTTGGACACCTGGCTGGCCGGCAATGCGGTCATGAAGCGCGGCTTTCGGGCGGTTGCCACCATTGCCGGGCTGATCGAAAGGAACTCACCCGGAAAGCGGAAATCGGGACGGCAGGCGACGTTTTCCTCGGATATTCTTTACGACACGCTGCTCAAATATGAACCGGACCACCTGTTGATGCGGCTGACACGGCAAGAGGCCATGCGCGGGCTGGTGGATTTTGGCCGGGTAGAGGAGATGCTTGAACGCGTTGACGGCAAGATCGATCACGTCAACGCGCCGCATGTCACGCCTCTGGCAGCACCCCTGTTACTTGAAATCGGCAAAATACCCATCCGCGGAAAAGCCGAGGAACATCTTCTGGCAAAAGCAGCCGAGGAAATGATGGCCAAAGCCGGGTTGTCTTGACGCGCGCGCTGGTGTTTTCTGAGCTTATGCGAAACCATGATTTCACGCTCGGCCCCGCCCGACTGACGGCTTTGCCAAGCGGCGCACTCTGGTGGTCCGAAAAGGGATTGCTCTGTGTATCCGACCTCCATTTCGGTAAATCCAGCCGCATCCGGCGCAAAGGCGGTGCTTTGCTGCCGCCTTATGACAACAGAGAGACCCTGTCCCGGCTCGAACAGGACATTCTCAGGCTGAACCCGCAAACGATTGTCTGCCTTGGCGACAGTTTTGACGACCTCGCTGCTTTTGAGGAGATGGAGCCTGACGACCATTTCTGGCTGACCTGCCTGATGGCCGGACGCGAATGGATCTGGATCGAAGGCAATCACGATCCTGGCCCTGTCGATATCGGGGGCACGCACCTGATCGAACACGCTTGCGGTCCCCTTGTCTTTCGCCACATCGCCGATCCTGACCAGCGCGCCGAGGTATCAGGCCATTTTCACCCGAAATCCCGTGTGAACGCCAAGGGGCGCAGCGTGACGCGTCCATGCTTTCTGATCGACGAGCACCGCGTGATTCTGCCAGCATTCGGAACCTTCACGGGCGGCTTGCGAACGACTGCGGATGTCCTGCGCGAATTGATGAAACCGG
>CAYXNM010000012.1:0-32587 GCA_964466385.1 uncultured Rhodobacter sp.
GGGATGGAATGGTGGGTCGTGAGAGGCTCGAACTCCCGACATCTTCGGTGTAAACGAAGCGCTCTACCAACTGAGCTAACGACCCGGATTGCGGCGCGTTTTAACCGCAGATCAGACGCGCCGCAAGGGCATGTTTTGTCCTGCGGCGGATTTGTTGTTCACCGGGGGCCCCCAAAAGGCCCCCGGCGAGAATCAGCGTATCAATGCGCTATTGTCGGCGGTTCGGGTGCCGTCCCCTTGGTCAGTGCCGCGGCCTTGGCCTCCTCCGCGTCCGCATCCCATTCAATGGGGTCCGGCGTTTTGACCAGCGCGTGGCCAAGGACCGTCTGAACATCGGAAACGGGGATGATCTTCAGCCCTTCCTTGACGTTGTCGGGGATCTCGGCCAGATCCTTTTCGTTGTCAGCGGGGATCAGTACGGTCTTGATGCCGCCCCGCAACGCCGCCAGCAGCTTTTCCTTCAGCCCGCCGATTGGCAGGACGTTGCCGCGCAGGGTCACCTCGCCCGTCATGGCCAGATCCTTGCGCACGGGGATTTGCGTCAGCACGGAAACGATTGACGTGACCATGGCGATACCCGCGCTCGGCCCATCCTTGGGGGTTGCGCCCTCGGGCACGTGAACATGGATGTCGATCTTTTCGAAAGTTGGCGGTTTGACCCCGACATCGGTCGCAATCGAACGTACGTAGCTGGAGGCAGCCTCGATCGATTCCTTCATGACGTCGCCAAGTTTGCCGGTGGTTTTCATGCGCCCCTTGCCAGGGAGCTTGAGCGCCTCGATCGACAACAAGTCGCCCCCGACCGAGGTCCAGGCCAGTCCCGTCACGACCCCGACCGCGTTTTTTTCTTCGGCCAGACCGTATTTGAACCGTTTGACGCCCAGGAAATCGCCGATGTTTTCGCTGTCAATCTCGACCTTGTCAGCGGCGCCCCTGACAATTCTGGTCACAGCCTTGCGGCTGAGCTTGGCAATCTCTCGTTCAAGGTTCCGCACACCGGCTTCGCGTGTGTAATAGCGGATGATATCGGTCAAAGCCTCGTCCTTGATCGACAGCTCGCCCTTTTTCAGGCCATGGCCTTTCATCTGTTTGGGGGCCAGATACTGCTTGGCAATCTCGCGCTTTTCGTCCTCGGTGTAACCCGCAAGCGTGATGATCTCCATCCGGTCCAGAAGCGGGCCGGGCATGTTGTAGCTGTTTGCCGTGGTGATGAACATCACGTTGGAAAGATCGTACTCCACCTCAAGATAATGGTCGGTGAAGGTCGAGTTTTGCTCGGGGTCCAGCACTTCCAACATCGCGCTGGCCGGGTCGCCCCGGAAATCCTGGCCCATTTTGTCGATTTCATCCAGCAAAATCAACGGATTGGTTGATTTCGCCTTTTTCATCGACTGGATGATCTTTCCGGGCATCGACCCGATATAGGTCCGCCGGTGGCCGCGGATTTCGCTTTCGTCGCGCACACCGCCAAGGCTGATGCGAATAAAATCGCGCCCGGTTGCGCGCGCGACCGATTTGCCAAGCGAGGTTTTACCAACCCCCGGAGGCCCCACCAGACACAGAATCGGTCCCTTGAGTTTGGCCGAGCGTTGCTGCACGGCCAGGTATTCAACGATCCGTTCCTTGACTTTTTCAAGACCGTAATGATCGTTATCAAGGATGGTCTGCGCCTTGTTGAGGTCCTTTTTGACCCGCGTTTTCCGGCCCCACGGAACCGACAGGATCCAGTCGAGATAGTTGCGCACGACCGTGCTTTCGGCCGACATCGGGGACATGGATTTCAACTTTTTAAGCTCGCCATCGACTTTTTCACGCGCTTCCTTGCTGAGCTTGGTCGACGCGATTTTCTCTTCGTATTCGCGCACCTCGTCCTGACCGTTGTCACCGTCGCCCAGTTCCTTCTGGATGGCCTTCATCTGTTCGTTCAGGTAATATTCGCGCTGCGTGCGTTCCATCTGGGTCTTGACGCGGGACTTGATCTTTTTCTCGACCTTCAGGACCGACATTTCCCCCTGCATCATGCCCAGGATGCGTTCCAGACGCTCTGAAACATCCAGTGTTTCCAACAGCTTCTGCTTGTCTTCGACCACCACGTTCAGATGCCCGGCCACGGTGTCAGCCAGTTTCGCGGGTCCCTCGGAATCCGCGACCGCCGCCAGCGCTTCTTCGGGCACGTTCTTGTTCAGTTTCGCGTAGCGCTCAAACTCTCTGGAGACCGACCGGCTCAGCGCCTTCACCGATACGGGATCGCCGTATTCTTCTTCCAACGGTTCCGCGACCGCTTCGAAAAAGGCCTCATTATCGGTGTATTCGACGATCTTGACCCGCGTGCGCCCCTCGACCAGCACCTTGACGGTGCCGTCCGGCAGTTTGAGCAACTGGAGCACGTTCGCAAGCACACCAACGCTGTAAATGCCGTCATTGGTGGGGTCGTCCACGCTGGGGTCGATCTGGGAGGACAAAAGGATTTCCTTGTCATCCCCCATGACCTCTTCCAGCGCGCGGACAGATTTCTCGCGGCCCACGAAAAGCGGCACCACCATGTGGGGGAACACCACCACCTCGCGCAGGGTCAACACCGGGTACGTGATTCTGCTCGTCTCGGTCATTTTCATTCCTTTGGCTGGCAAGCTGGCACTGGTCCCGGTTCACCCGGCAACCCCGGCCATCTTCTCTACTCTGGACCTAACAGGTGGGAAGGTCGCGACATTCTGTCAAGTGTCCGGTTGCGTTCCGGCCCGGTTCATCGCGATGAATTCTCGGTTCCCGATCAGGTCTGCGCACAGACATACCAGATTCGCGCGCGCCTGCCACCCATTCCGGTCACCGGGCACAAAAAGAGATCGTCACAGCGGCTCCAGATCACCCGCCGCGCGCAGCGCCTGAAACTGCGCGATGAATTCCGCGAATGTCCTAGCGGCAATCGCGTCGCGAATTCCCTGCATAAGGTCCTGATAATAGTGAAGGTTGTGCCATGTCAAAAGCATGGAACTGATCATTTCACGTGCCCGGAACACGTGATGCAGATAGGCGCGTGAATAATTCCGGCAGGTCGGGCAGGAACAGTCGGGATCAAGCGGGCGCGGGTCATCGGCGTGGCGTGCGTTCTTGACATTGACCGCCCCTCTGCGCGTCAGCGCCTGCCCGGTCCTTCCCGAACGCGACGGCAGAACGCAATCAAACATGTCGACCCCGCGCGCGACCGCACCCACGATGTCGTCAGGCTTGCCGACCCCCATCAGATAGCGCGGTTTTTCCGCTGGCAGCATCCCCGGAGCATAGTCCAGCACGCTGAACATCCCCGCCTGCCCTTCACCCACCGCCAGACCGCCAATGGCAAACCCGTCAAAACCAATCGCGCGCAGCGCCTGCGCGCTCTCCTCGCGCAGGTCGCGAAAAACCGAGCCTTGCTGAATGCCGAAAAGCGCATGACCGGGACGATCGCCAAAAGCCGCGCGGGAACGTTCCGCCCAGCGCATCGACAGGTTCATCGACGTCCGCGCTGTGTCCTTTTCCGCCGGAAACGGTGTGCATTCGTCAAAACACATGACGATATCGGCCCCCAGCTGGCGCTGTATGTCCATCGAGATTTCGGGCGTCAGTTCATGCACGGACCCGTCAACATGGCTCCTGAAGGTCACGCCTTTTTCGGTCATCCGGCGCAGATCGCTGAGGCTCATCACCTGAAACCCGCCGGAATCCGTCAATATGGGGCGATCCCAGTTCATGAACCGGTGAAGCCCGCCGAGACGCCCGACCCGATCAGCCCCCGGTCGCAGCATCAAATGATACGTGTTGCCCAACAGGATATCGGCGCCGGTTGCGCGCACGCTTTCGGGCATCATCGCCTTGACCGTCGCCGCCGTCCCGACCGGCATGAATGCGGGCGTCCGGATGGCACCGCGCGGCGTCTGAATCGCCCCGGTGCGGGCCTTGCCGTCGGTCTGGGCGATCTGAAACGAAAAGCGTGTGGTCATGGGTCGCTTTTAGCCGCGATTCGGGCCGGGGTTCCAGCCTCAATCCGCTGGTGGAACGCGATCCCGCAAACTGTGCGCAAAACATCCGCGGCACCAAAGGGTCGCCTTTCCCCTGCACCCGTAAAACCACGGAAATCGCAAAGGCACTGGACATTTCGCCTCTAATCCTTATGTGTTTGCTCAGGTATTCAGAACGGGTGTTTTCATGGACACATCAAGCGAACAATTGGAGGGCACGCCGCTCATCGCGCCGTCAACGACGGCACATCCGCTTTATGATGACGTGGTTTTGGCATGCCAAACGGTGCATGACCCCGAAATCCCGGTCAATATTTACGACCTTGGCCTGATCTATACCGTCGAGATCACCGACGACAACCACGTTGAAATCGCCATGTCGCTGACCGCGCCCGGATGCCCGGTCGCCGGCGATATGCCGGGCTGGGTCGCGGATGCGGTTCTGATGGTTCCCGGCGTGAAAACCGTCAATGTCGAACTGGTGTGGGAACCCCAATGGGGCATGGACATGATGTCTGACGAAGCGCGGCTGGAACTGGGCTTCATGTAACGAAACGGCCGGGACGCCCGGATGGTTCGAAATCAAAATCTTGTTAAGCGGCCCACAAGACCCTAAATTGAACGTCAGGACCAACTTCAGGAACGCTCATGTTCGGAATTCCGGGAAAACAGGCGGTCACCATGACCGAAAAGGCCGCGCGGCAAATTGCGTTGCTGATGAACGACGGCGGCAAGAAGGGTCTGCGCATCGGCGTGAAGAAGGGCGGCTGCGCGGGCATGGAATACACGATGGATTACGTCGACGAGGTTGACCCGAACGACGAGGTGGTCGAGCAGGGCGAGGCCCGCGTGATGATCGCCCCGATGGCCCAGATGTTCCTGTTCGGGACCGAGATCGACTATCGCGTTTCGTTGCTGGAATCCGGTTTTGAGTTCAAGAACCCCAACGTGACCGATGCCTGCGGATGTGGCGAGTCGATCAGGTTCGACGACAAACTCGTCGGCGATGCATGAGTGTTTCGGCCTCGGACATCGACTTTGCGTGTGAACTGTTTTCCCCGGTCCATGACCTGACGACTCGCAAGATGATGGGCGGACTGACGTTGTATTCCGACGGACGGATATTCGCGCTGGTCAGCAGTGATGGAACGATATTCCTGAAAGCCAAGGGAGACTTTGGGCAGAAACTGGCAAATGCGGGCGCAAGGCAATTCACGAGCACGACCAAGAACGGAAAAACCGTAACGATGGGGTACTGGAGCCTTCCGGAAGCGGCATTGGATGACCCCGAACAGGCCTGCGCCCTGGCCAGGGAATCCCTTGCGACACAGTAGATCGAGGAAACGCATGCGGCGACGACTGGCGGCGGGAAACTGGAAAATGAACGGTCTTTTCGCCGCCCTGAGCGAGGCCGAAACCCTGTCAAATGCCTTCCCGGACCCGGGATGTGACATCGTATTGTGCCCGCCGGCAACGCTCCTCAGCGCCATGTCAACAAAATGCAAGGGGGGTGGCATCGCGGTCGGGGGGCAGGACTGCCATCGTCAGGAAAAAGGCGCGCATACCGGCGAAATCTCCGCCGAAATGCTTTACGACGCGGGCGCGCGCTACGTCATTCTGGGGCATTCCGAGCGCCGCGCAGAGCAGGCCGAGACGGACGCGCAGGTGCGCCAAAAGGCCAAACTGGCTTGGAACAACAACCTGATCTCAATCATTTGCGTAGGGGAAAGCGAAAAACAAAGGCTGGGTGGCGGCGCTCTTGACGTGATTGCCTCCCAACTGGCGGGGTCTGTGCCAGACGGCGCCACGGGCGAAAACCTTGTCGTTGCATACGAACCGATCTGGGCAATCGGAACCGGTCGCATCCCGACGCTGGGGGAAATCGGCGAAATGCACGATTTCATGCGCCAGAACCTTGGGGCGCGTTTCGGGTCGCGAATCGCGGGGTCTGTCCGGCTTTTGTATGGTGGGTCGATGAACCCGGGCAACGTGGCCGATATCATCAAGGTTGCGAATGTCGACGGGGGTCTCGTCGGAGGGGCCTCGTTGAAAGCCGACGATTTTTCAAAGATCGTGCGGGCGCTGAGCGCGAAATGAAACCAAGGCAGGCAAAAAAATAAACCCTCCCAAAGAGCAGTCTCTGGAAGGGTTTGTAGCGAAGCACAGTTTTCTTGCTCAACCTCTTTCCGGTCAGCCCCCAGGGACCATGCCGAAAAGCGATTTGCGGTGCCCGGCCAGCGTGAAGCGAAATCAGGTGTCGAGAATTTTTTCGCGCACCAGTATTTCCAGATCGTAATGCAGCCCCAGGGCAAAAAACACCAACGATCCGACACCGACCAGAGCAATCAGCTCCATAGTCATCGGCAGCATCCTCGATTCGGACTTAACGCCCCAACGATATCAATTTTGCCTCAATTTTGCCACAATCTGTTTGAGAACGGTGAATGACGGTGCATTCCCGCATCTACCTACAAAATGTTGATATTTTCCGAGCATCTGATACACTCTGATGCGGTTGTGGCATCCGGGATCGGGCAGCCGGTTTTCGTCCACAGGCTTTCCACAGGATTTCCAGAGACCTGTCCAATTGCGCGGTTTCCCGCAATCTGGAATACCCGAAAGGGGCGACGGGAAGGGGCAAGGCATGAGCGGTATCGCGGCTATACACGAAGGGCAACCGGGCCTGGATGGCACCGAAGCCGGCGCACAACCCCAGCCCCATAACATCGAAGCCGAGCAGGCGCTGCTCGGGGCGCTGCTGGTCAACAATGACGTTTACGACCGCATTGCCGCGCTGGTCCGGCAGGAGCATTTCTTTGACCCGGTGCACGGGCGGATTTTCGAGGTTGCCGAACAACGCATCCAGAAGAATGCACTGGCCTCGCCGGTAACGGTAAAAGCCTTTCTCGAAGACGATCCGGGGCTTGCGGAACTTGGCGGACCGGCCTACCTGGCACGTCTGGCCGGTTCGGCAATATCGGTTTTTGCCGCACGCGACTATGCCCAGATGATTTATGATCTGGCGATCCGGCGCGAGTTGATCGCCATCGGTCAGGAAATCGCGGAAAAAGCCGGGATCGTCGATGTGCAATCCGAACCCAGCGAACAAATCGTCCTGGCTGAACAAATGCTCTATCAGCTTGGCGAGCAGGGCACAGTCGATCACGGTTTTCAAAGTTTTCTTTACGCAGTTACCGATGCGGTCAACATGGCCAACGCGGCTTATCAGCGCGACGGGGGTATGGCCGGTGTTGCAACCGGACTGGTGGACATCGACAAGAAACTCGGGGGGTTGCATAAATCCGATCTCTTGATCCTTGCCGGTCGTCCCTCGATGGGCAAGACGTCGCTGGCGACCAACATCGCTTACAATATCGCCAAAGCGTACAAGCACGGCAAACTGCCCGACGGCAGCGAAGGCGCTGTCGATGGTGGGGTTGTGGGGTTTTATTCGCTTGAAATGTCCTCAGAACAGCTGGCCGCGCGCATTCTTTCGGAAGCCGCCGAAGTGCCAAGCGACCAGATCCGGCGCGGTGACATGACCGAGACCGAGTTCCGGCGTTTTGTCGAGGCGGCCAAGGATCTGGAAAACTGTCCGCTTTTCATCGACGACACCCCTGCTCTGCCGATTTCCGCCCTGGCGGCGCGCGCGCGTCGGTTGAAACGCCAGCACGGGCTTGACGTGCTGATCGTGGATTACCTGCAACTGGTTCGCCCGGCCTCCGCCAAGGACAGCCGTGTCAACGAAGTCAGCGAAATCACCCAGGGGTTAAAGGCGATCGCCAAGGAACTGGACATTCCGGTGATCGCGCTGTCACAGCTTTCCCGCCAGGTCGAGAACCGCGAAGACAAGCGACCGCAACTGTCCGACCTCAGGGAAAGCGGTTCGATCGAGCAGGATGCCGACGTGGTGATGTTCGTTTTCCGCGAGGAATACTACAAAGAGCGTGAAAAACCGGGTGACCACGACGTTGGCGCGATGATGACATGGCAAGAAGAAATGGAGCACCTCCATGGAAAAGCGGAAATCATCATCGGCAAACAGCGCCACGGCCCGATCGGAACCGTCGAACTCAGCTTTGAGGGCAGGTTCACGCGCTTTGGAAACCTGGTGAAGGCCTATCAAAACCCTGCCGGCAGCGATTTCAGCTGAAGCATTTCGGTTTTCGCGCAAACGCCAATCATTGTTCCGAAAATACTCCAAGACCGGGATTGAGTATTTTCCGAACAATGAAGGGTGTGGCGTTCACATATGGATCACGCGCCCATACGCATCGAGCACACTTTCATGCATCATTTCGCTCAGGGTGGGATGGGGAAAGACCGTGTTGACGAGGTCCTCCTCGGTGGTCTCCAACTGCCGGGCGACAACATAGCCCTGGATGAGTTCGGTCACCTCGGCCCCCACCATATGCGCCCCCAGCAATTCACCGGTCCTGGCGTCAAAAACCGTTTTAACCATCCCCTCGGCTTCCCCCAATGCGATCGCCTTGCCGTTTCCGACGAAGGGGAAGCGGCCGATCTTCACGTCATAGCCCAACGCGCGCGCCCGTGCTTCGGTATAGCCCACGCTGGCCACCTGCGGGTGACAATAGGTACAGCCTGCGATACTTTCCGGTCGCACCGGATGGGGATGTTTCCCGGCGATTTGTTCGGCAACGCTGACACCCTCGTGGCTTGCCTTGTGCGCCAGCCAGGGCGGGCCGGCGATATCTCCGATCGCGTAAATGCCCGCAACGCCGGTCCGACACATTTCATCGACCACAATGTGGCTGCGTTCGACTTTGACGCCAATGTCATCCAGGCCCAGACCTTCGACATTTCCGACGATTCCCACAGCGGAAATGACCGTATCAAACGCGTGCTTTTCGGTTTTCCCCGCCTTTTTGATATGCGCGACCACCTTGCCTTTTCCCCGGTCGAGTTTGGTGACACTCGCGCTTTCGCTAATCTTCATTCCCTGTTTTTCAAACGCCTTTCTGGCGAATTTCGAGATTTCCTCGTCCTCGACGGGCAATACTCTGTCGAGCACTTCCACAACGGTGGTATCAGCGCCCAGCGTATTGAAAAAGCTCGCGAACTCTATTCCGATTGCACCAGACCCGATGACCAGCAGCTTTTTCGGCATGCGTGACGCCACAAGCGCGTGCTTGTAAGACCAGACGAGATCACCATCCGCCTCAAGGCCCGGCAATTCGCGCGCCCGCGCGCCGGTCGCGATGACAATCGACGGCGCGCTCAGGTGCTCTTCGCCGGATTTGGTTTTTACGGCGATCGATCCTTTGTCCAGAAACCGCGCCGCGCCCATGTGAACCGTGACCTTGTTCTTTTTCAACAGATGAGCGACTCCGGCCGCCAACTGCCCGGCAACACCACGGGATCGTTTGACGACCGCCGCAAGATCATGATCGATGCCTGACGCCTTCAGTCCGAATTCCGCGGCCCGGCCCATCAGGTGAAAAACCTCAGCGGAGCGCAGAAGCGCCTTGGTCGGAATGCACCCCCAATTGAGGCATATCCCCCCAAGGTGTTCGCGTTCGACCACGGCAACCCTGAGACCAAGCTGCGCGCCGCGAATGGCCGCAACATACCCGCCGGGTCCGGCGCCGATGACGATCATGTCGTAGGAATTCGAGGTCATGTTCCGCTCCTGATGCTAACTGGTTTGATATTAAACCAATTGTCAGGCGGTGCAATGACGTCGCACGGGGATTTATTGTGTTGGGTCCGGCGCCGACCGATTTACGGCTATTCCGCATTTTGGCACGCGGCGTGACGAAAAGACTGGGTTTCCAGCTTTTTTCCCGAAAACGGATCGAATCAGATTGTCTGAATTTCCCGAACGGTCTCGGGATACCCGCCGGCCGCTATATAGGCGGCCTCCTTGGCGGTGGGGTTCCGGTTCAAGGCTTCGTTGCGATAGGGAAAACGACCGAACTTGCGGATGACATCCCGATGCGCTTTCGCGTGCAAGAGGTTGGAGTCACCCGTTTCCGGCATTCTCGTTTTCATCAGCCTGACGCATCTTTCCTGATCCGTCAGGCATTCCGAATGCATGAGAGGCAGGTAATAAAACTGTCTCTCCGGTTCGTGCGTACGCATATCGAACCCTTTTTCGATGGCCTTCTTGGCCACGCAAACGGCTTTGCGATCGGTAAAAAACGCGCGTCCCAGACCGCGGAACATGTTGCGCGGAAACTGGTCGAGAAGGATCAGAAGGGCCAGCGATTTTCTGGGATCGCACGCCCAGTCGCCGTGCTCGCCCGCGGCAGCCTTTTCCCAATCCTCGCCAAACCGTTCCTGGATTTTGGCGTCAAGTTCCTCGGTCGCGTTGTACCAGCCGGACGGGCCGATTTCCTCGACCCAGAACCTGATTATTTCCCCTGCGTCCGCCACGGCAACCTCCGCTTATCACCCAATGGACTTTCGGGCAGCTTTTGAAAAGTTCTGGGCAATATCAAGGCAATAAACTTACTCGTTTGAATTTGTGACATTTATGCTGCTTTCTTCGTCCTGGGCCATCTCGATCGCGATTTCCTGAGCGACTTCAACCGCGACCGGCGAGGATGTCGGGGCGATCGGGGCATAGGACGCCGTTTCGGCAACCCTGGGCGCTGATCGTTGCGTCATCCGGTAAATGGCGTAAAGCGTCATCAGGGCCATGACGCCGCCGATATACCCAAAGAAACTGTAAGGCCCGAACCGGTCCATCAGCCAGCCAAGGATGACCGGTCCCGCGATCGCTCCAATACCATTGACAAAGATCAACCCTCCCGAGGCCGCCGCCATGTCGTCGATGTCAAGAAAGTCGTTCGTATAAGCGATGTAGAGCGAATAAAGCGGGTTGGATATTCCCCCCACGATGAACGACAACACCAAGAGCCACATAAAGCTGGACGGCGTCAGCAACGCAATCGCCATCATCACGGCGCCAAACAGGTTAAGCCCGGTGATCAGCATCCTGCGATCCATGCGGTCGGAAAACCAGCCGATGGGATATTGCCAAAGCATCCCCCCGACATAAATACTGCCGACGAAAATCGAGATTTCCTTGACGCTGAGCCCGATCTGCGCCCCGAAAATCGAAGACATGCCAAACAAGGCGGAAAAAACCGCCCCCAACAGGAACGCCCCGACAAAGCCGACGGGCGAGACATTGAACAGGCCTTTCAGCGTCATCGGTTTGGTTCTGTGGAATACCGGGGCCGGGCTGACGGACAGCAAGATCGGCGCGACCGCGACCGAGACCAGCACCGAGGAGATGATGAACAGGTTGTAACCCGCAGGATCCGCCACGTTCAAAAGCCCCTGCGCAGTCACGATCCCGATCATCTGAACGATCAGGTAAAGCGACATGGTCTGCCCGCGGTTTTCGTTGGTGGAAGCATCGTTGAGCCAGCTCTCGGCAACGACATAGACGCCCGAGAAACAAAACCCGATCACAACGCGCATCAGGGTCCAGGCGATCGGGTCGGGTGCGGCGGCATAAAGAACCAGAACGGCCGAAATAAAGGACGCGAGTGCCGCGAAAACGCGCACATGTCCCACGCGCCTGATCATTTCCGGGGCAAGTTGCGACCCCCCCAGAAAGCCCACGAAATAGGCGGACATGACGATTGACATCGACGTCGTGGAGAACCCCTCGGATGCCCCCCTGACCCCCAGCAGCGTCCCTTGCAGGCCATTGCCAAGCATCAGCAGCAGCATTCCCAGCAGCAGAGGCCATGAATTTCGCGCAACCGTCAGCATTCCGTCGGGTCCGATCCGTTTTTTTGGGGCTTATCAGACCGCGCTGCCACGGCAACCGACAGATTGCGACAAAGCGATGTCGTGTCTGCGACCGATCAACGCGGTCTCAGGATGGCGGAAACAAAAGCGAGGCGTCGCCATAGGAAAAAAAGCGGTATTTTTTTTGGATTGCGTGTCGGTAGATCGCGTCGATCCTTGCCTTGCCCATCAGGGCCGAAACGAGCATCAGCAGTGTTGATCTGGGCAGGTGGAAATTGGTCAGCAGGCCCGAGGCGATGCGGATCTTGCTGCCCGGTCGAATGAAGATGTCGGTCTCACCCTTGAACGGCCGAACGTCGGTGCCGCCGGGAACCGCGCTTTCGATCAGGCGCAGCGCGGTTGTGCCAACGGGGATGACGCGATGCCCAAGACGGCGGGTTTCGTTGATTTCATCGGCGGCCTGATCGCCGATCTCGCCCCACTCGCTGTGCATCCTGTGCTGGCTCAGATCGTCGGTCTTGACCGGCAGAAAGGTTCCCGCCCCCACATGGAGCGTGACGGAACTGAACTGAACGCCGCGCTGCGCGAGATCGCCCAGCAACTGCCGGTCGAAATGGAGCGAGGCTGTGGGAGCGGCCACGGCCCCGGAACGCGCCGCAAAGACGCTTTGATAATCTGTCTTGTCACGCTCATCGACCGCCCTTAACGCAGCGATATACGGCGGCAGGGGCATGTCGCCGATCTCCTCGATCGCCGCTTTGAACGCGGCGCCGGTCTGGTTGAACCTCAGGATAGCCGCCCCCTCCTCCTTGGCGATCAGTCGCGCATGGAGGGTGTCGCCGAACTCGATCACCTCGCCCGGCCGCATCCGTCTTGCAGGTTTGGCCAGCGCCTGCCAATCGCCGTTCGCCAGCGCGCTGAGCAATGTGAACGCGATCCCCGCGCGGGTCCGGCCCTGATCGCCGGTTCTGATCCTTTCGCCAAAAAGACGCGCCGGGATGACCTTGGTATCGTTCAGGACCAGCCGGTCGCCGGGCCGCAGGATCCGGGGCAGATCGTGAATGTGACGATCGGAAATGTCGCCCCCTGTGGCCACCAGAAGGCGCGCGGCGGTTCTGGGGTTTGCCGGGCGCGTGGCGATCAGACCCTCGGGCAGATCAAAATCAAAATCCGACAGTTTCACTCGTCAACCTTTGGCATGGGCTGCCGGAACAAATCGCGAAACAGCCCCGGTGTCAGGATGGAGAGCGGGTTCACCCCCACCTCCGGTTCGGCAACATCCCCGCTGAGCGTGTAATTGAAGCCGAACAAACCTTCGCCCTTTTGCTTGCCAAACAGGCCGCCGAAGATCTTGGTCTGCTCAAGAATACCGTTCAGCATGTAAATGGGCGTGATGACCCCCTGCATTTCCATGGTCTGCGAGGTGAACCCGTACGCGCCCTCCATCGTCAGGCCCAACGAGGCGCCGACGGCGCTGGACTGCCGGACAATAACGCCGTCCGGTGTCAGCAGAAATTTCGCGTTGATGGTGTTGAATGCAATGCCGGCGCCGCCAAGTTGTTCCAGAAGCCCGACAACACTGATCGCCGACAACAAATCCGCCAGAGCCGAGGCGTTGCGCACGCGCGTTTTCTCGATCTTGAGCGTGCCGTCATAGTGCCCGCTCTTGCCCGAGGGGACCAGCACCATGTCCAGACGCCCACCGTGGGCCGACGAAAAAACGCCGGCAGACCGCATCACGGCCCCGGCATCACCGGAGGTAAAGCGTACGGCTGTGCCTCCGTTCAATGGCGCCAGCGTGCCGACGATCCGCGCCTGACCGTTGACACGGCCCGAAAACGACCCGGTCACGCCCTTGCGGCTGTTGATCTCGCCCTCGATGTCGGTCAGCGACACGCCGCTCGACAGAATCAGCCGGTCAATCCGGGTGGTGATCCTGTTGCCTTTACCATTCTTGCTTTCCGGGGTGTTTCCGAACCGGCTCTTGCGGAAATCCACGACGCCCCCGTTCAGCGCGAAGGCCGCGTTGCCGGAACTGTCGGTTGTGATGTCCACGGGCGACTTCATCCAACCATCGACATCGACCTGGCCAAACCGCGCCAGTTTGAGGCGGCCATCGGGTTTCAGACGGACCGAGCCTTTTACGGTCAGCCCACGCGTCCTGATCGAGACCTCGTCAACCGAGGGCGGTGTGCCAAACTGTCCCCGCGCGAACAATCGCCCCTTCGTGTTGGCCGCCTTGGACCATCCCAGGGGTTCGATGGCAAGCGCCACACGATTAAGGTCAGACACGAGTTCGAAGGCCGGCTTTTGGCCGCGCGCAAGGTCTATTCTGACATGGCCCGACCCCCGCCCCTTGACGGAGCCTTCCGGCAGGCCGATCCCGAATTCGTTAACGAAGCGCCGCGATATTTCGACACGGCCTTCGAACGTGCTGCTGCCCTTGTTCGCAGGGCCGAGTTTCTGCGTCCAGGTGCCGTTGATCGGCAGCTTTCCAAGCCGCGCATCCCCCGAAATGGTCAGGCTGTCATTGTTTACAAACACATCCAAAGCATCGGCCGTCGCGATTTTTCCGGGCACCAGCTTTTTTGAAACGGCTTTGGTTATCTTTCCGGAAGCTTCAAGCCCGACATCCCTGAAATCCACCTTCTCGACCAGCCGCAACGCGATTTTTCCTTCACTTCTGAGAACCCCGTCCGCGATATCCGTACCCAGTCCGGCCTTGGACAAAAACTCAAACGGGGCAAGATCCAGTGTCGACAGCACCGCCTGCAGAGAGCTTTGCGTACGCAGGCTGACCGTGGCAGGCGGGCCTTTGATGCGGGTGTCGGGAACAAAAAGCGACGTGCCCGCGACGTTGATCATGCCACCCTCGGGGGCATCGACCGTGCCCTGTTCAAGCACCAGATTCATATGGTTGTCCGTCATCAACCCGTAACCGCGCCCGTCTTCGATTGGCGGCATCGTGCGCATGAACCGGAGGTTGAGATCCTCCACGTCAAACCCGAACGTCACCTTGGGTTTTTGACCGGGTTCACTGCGCAAGGCCCCGACGATGTTTTCAAGCCGTCCGCTGATCGCGTTTGTCTGAAGCCAACTGCGTGTCTTTTCCTTGAATGGAAGTGGCCAGATTTCAAGCGCGCGATTGCGCGACAGGGCCCCGACACGCAGGTCCAGCGCCGTCTTCCATCCCGCATCACCGGCAGCCAGGCTGCCCGAAATATGGAACCGGGAGTCCTCGTCCATCAGGACAAGCTGACCGATATCGATCGCCAAGGGATCAAGTTTCACACGCATATCCAGCGCCCCAAGCTTGAACGTCAGCGGCTTGGCGAAAACGCCTTTGGGATCAACGAGAACGGTCGTGAATCGCAATTGCGCAATGATGGCACCGACGGTGCGGTCGATGCGATCGCTGAGATAGGCATGGCCCTCGGCGACGATTTGGGCGGCGTCCGTGTCAAGAGTGATCTGGTCAAACGACATTTTCTCGGTTGCCTGATCGTAGGTCAGATAGGTCTTGGCGCCGTTGAAACGCACAGGCCGCGCCTGCTCGGATTGCCGGATGGACCCTGCGCCGATGTCCAGAACCGCACTCATCTGCCCGAACGTCCCGTCATCGAAGACATCGAGCGACATCGACCCCGAAACGGGTGCGTCCAGCGCGCGCAGCCAGTCAAAAGCGACCACCTGATCGGCGATGTCCTCGGTTTGGAACCCATTGAAGCGGGTCGTGAACGAGAATTTTTCGTCGCTGATCTTGCGTTGCCAGGATACCGACGCCCGGGCCATGCCCGAACTGCCGGAGTCCAGTTTGAAGGACAGGCTGCCGGTGCGTTGCCCGTCGTTGTTTTCCAGAACCAGCGCTGCATCGGTGAACTGCCAGTTTCGGCCCGAAAGAGTGTCGACAAGGTTGATGTGGCTGTCATCCGTTCTGACTTCGCGCAGGCGCGAAAGGACCGGCACCGCAAGAAAATCGTCGAAGGCGCCAAGGACGGCTTCGATCGACCCGCCCCGTTCCAACACCGCGTCAGACCCCGAATTGCCCACGCTGACGTCTATTTCACCGTTTTGCGTGCGCTTCAGATTAAGTTCGGCCCGCGAAAGAGTGATCGAAACCGGATTGAGGCGACCCCGCAGCAAGTCGGTTGCGCTGAAGTCAGCCCGGATTTCCGGAATGCGCGCGCGCGACTGCCCCTGAGGACCGCTGACCGAAATATCTTCAAGCGTGATCCGTGGATAATCGTCAAGACCGTAAACCTGCAAGCGGATGTCACCGATGGAAATCCGTTCGTCGCCCAGACTTGCGTTCAGACGGTTTTCGATGCCGCTGCGCAGAAAGGCAGGCGCATGCAGGCCCGTCATCAACAGAAAGGCCATCAACAGCAGTCCTGCCAGAATGAGCCCGGACAAAGCCGGGATCATCCTGACGATGATCCTTGGCCTGCGCTTCTTTTCCGCCAAATCTCCGCTCATCTCACTTCTGTCAGCCACGGACCGGGTAACGCGTCCACCGTTATTCGCTGCCCGCGGTCATTTCCCATTTCACCGACAATAGCAACACCTGGCGCATTCGGGGGCGGATTTATCAAGGCGACGGCTGATTCTTGCCGGTCCCCAAACCGTATTGCCCACCGTCGCGTCCACGATCGCGCGGATCAATGGTCACCGCGCTAACCCATTGTCGCAAATGCAAAGATAATGACATTATTCTGCCACGATTGGCCGCGCTGATTTGGCGGTAATCTCTGCTTTTCTGCTCCACTGTCCCTAAACACGAAACGATCCACAGACCGCGGTCAAAAACAGTTGAAACAGGGACTGTAATATTGTTACAAAATCCGGGGTGGTGCGCTGATTGTGATGCTCGCGCAAGTGCGTACCGCGAAGACCAGACAGGGGAAGATCATTGAAGACGCGCCTGACTCGCAGACTGCATTTGTTTGCAGAACGATACCTTCCCGAACAACGCCTATTCCTCAGGACCGAGACGTCCACCCGGTTCCTGCGACTGACACCGTTCACGCAGTTTGTTTTGATCAGCGCCTCGGCGCTCTTGTTCACCTGGACCGTTTTTGCATCTTCGGCTTACCTGGTTGGAAAGCTCGGCGCGCGCGGGGCAAAGGACCAGACGCGCGTTCATCAGATCGACTATGAGGCGCGCCTGAACGCGGTTTCCGCTGAACGCAACAAACGCGCGCTGGAGGCACAAAAGGCCCAGGAAAGGTTTTACGTCGCCCTTGAACAGATTTCCGCCCAGCAATCGGCCCTGCTGGCATCCGAGGACCGTCGCATAGAACTGGAAACCGGGATCGACGTCATTCAGCGCACATTGCGCAAGACCATGAAGGAACGGGACCGCGCCGAGGACCAATCCGACAAACTGCTGGCGGAACTGCAATCGGTCACGGGGAATTCCAGCACGCAGGTCGGCGCGGCGCGCGAAGTCGAGGGCACGCTTGATTTCCTGAACGAAGCCCTGGCCCAAACGGTGAACCAGCGCGACGACATGAATGTAAGAACCGCGAAGATGCGCGAAAAGGTCGCGTCGCTCAAACACAAGGCCAAACTGACGCGCGAACGTAATCTTCGGATTTTCTCGCGCCTTGAAGAAGCGGTCAGCGTTTCCATGAGCCCTTTGGACAAGATGTTCGAAAATATCGGCCTGTCGACGGACAAATTGCTTAAAGACGTCAAGGCCGGGTATTCCGGTATGGGCGGGCCGCTCACGCCCCTGGCAATCTCGACGAAAGGCCAGCCCGAAGACCCTGCCTCCTATCAGGCGAACCAGTTGCTGATCGGATTGGACAAGCTGAACATGATGCGGATCGCGGCGGAACGCACACCGCTCGTGCTGCCGATCAGATCGTCCTACAGGATTTCAAGTCGTTACGGCATGCGCCGCCACCCCGTGACCCGTAAATACCGGATGCACGACGCTCTGGATTTGGCCGCGCCCTATGGAACCCCCATCTATGCGACAGCCGACGGCGTGGTTGTATTCGCCGGTTGGGCCGGCGGGTATGGACGGATAATCAAGATCCGCCACGCCCTTGGTTTTGAGACGCGCTACGCGCATCTCTCAAAATTCCGGGTGAAAAAGGGACAAAGGGTCTCGCGCGGGGACCGAATAGGTGATATGGGAAGCAGTGGCCGCTCTACAGGATCCCATGTGCACTACGAAATCCGGATTGGCGGCAAATCGGTAAATCCTTCGAAATACATCAAGGCAGCAAGAAATGTTTTCTAAAAGCAAGATCAACGACCCGGCTCCGAAACCATCCATGGGCAGCCCGAGTCCTGCGCCGACCGCTACTGCAACCGCCCCGCGCCCCGACGCGGCGCCAAATGCGGCCCCCAAGGCAAAACCGGCCCCATCGGCGCTGTCTTCGGACCTCGTGATCAAGGGCAATCTGAAAACCACGGGGGATTTGCAGATCGAAGGCATGGTGGACGGTGACATCCGCGCCCATCTCTTGACCGTCGGCGAAGGCGCGACCGTCAAAGGCGAAATCGTCGCGGATGATGTGGTCGTGAACGGCCGTATCATCGGTCGCGTGCGGGGCCTGAAAGTGCGCCTGACTTCCTCAGCGCGCGTCGAGGGCGACATCATCCACAAGACCATCGCCATTGAAAGCGGCGCGCATTTTGAAGGGTCCGTGCAAAGGCAGGACGATCCTTTGAACACAAGCGCGCCAAAGCCCGCCGCCAAACCGGCGCCTGCGAAAGTTCCGCCAAGGGCCGCCGCCGGCGAATAAACGGGTTCATGAATTCAGCCTGACGACACGGAGGCGCACGGCCCTTCGCCTGCCCGTGGGGTGGCGTCGCGACGCGGGTTCGGGGCGCTTTATCCCAGCAAAGTCCGAACAAAATTAACGGGATGCGCGACATCGGCGAAAACGCCAGCCCGCCCGGACGGGCAGGCGCAGGGCCGGGGCGCTTTCAGCGCCTGTTAACCGGCCCGAGGCAAATATCAACGTTCCGTTCAGGCCGAAGATGCCCTGCGCACACGCAATTGGAAGGGTCAATCAGTCGGGCCGTTGGGATGATTCCCTCAGCAAGCGTCGCGTCTGCTCGGGGGGCGTTGCACTTGTCCCGCGTTTACTTTCGTTAACCGCTCGCCTCGGCCCGGCTCTTGCCGGCCACATCCATCGCCAGCGTCGCCGCCATGAAGGCGTCCAGATCCCCATCCAGAACCCCCTGGGTGTCCGACGTTTCCTCGTTCGTGCGCAAATCCTTGACCATCTGGTAGGGCTGCAAGACGTAAGAGCGGATCTGATTGCCCCAGCCCGCGTCGCCTTTGCTTTCGTGGGCTTCGTGGATGGCCTCGTTGCGTTTGCGCATTTCCATTTCGTACAGGCGTGATTTCAGCGCTGCCATGCAGTTGGCGCGGTTCTGGTGCTGGGATTTTTCCGAGCTTGTGACCACGATATTGGTGGGAATATGTGTGATCCGCACGGCGGAATCCGTCTTGTTGACATGCTGCCCGCCCGCGCCCGAGGATCGATAGGTATCGACCCGCAAATCGCTTGGATTGATCTCGATCTCGATATTGTCGTCCACCACCGGATAGACCCAAACACTGGAAAACGACGTGTGCCGACGCGCATTGCTGTCAAAGGGTGAAATGCGCACCAGCCGGTGAACCCCGCTTTCCGACTTGAGCCAGCCAAAGGCATTGTGGCCCTTGATCTGGTAGGTAACCGATTTAATGCCCGCCTCGTCCCCTGAACTTTCAGACATCATCTCAACGCTGTAACCGCGCTTTTCCGCCCAGCGCACATACATCCGCGCCAGCATCGAGGCCCAGTCGCAGCTTTCCGTTCCCCCGGCACCCGCGTTGATTTCAAGGAACGTGTCGTTGGCGTCCATCTCGCCGTCAAGCAGCGCTTCCAGTTCTTTTTGCGCCGCGGTTTTATGTAGTTTCTGCAAGGCGGCCTCGGCCTCGGCAATGACTTCGGCATCCTCTTCAATCTCGCCCAGTTCGATCAGGTCGACATTGTCCTGCAAGTCGCGCGACAATGACTGATAGGTCTCCATCGCGTCCACCAGCGCCTGACGTTCGCGCATCAGTTTCTGCGCCTTTTCCGGATCGCTCCACAGATCGGGGTTTTCAGACATGGCGTTGAATTCTTCCAACCGGTGTTCAGCCGTTTCCCAGTTCATGCGCTGGCGCAGCAAGCGCAGCGATTTTCCGATTTCTTCGGCAATATTCTCTATTTCCGCGCGCATGGGTCCGGCCCGAGTTGAAGATTTGGCTTGTGTTTACGCAAGCAACCATGCCGCGTAAAGGCGTCAACTTAATATAGGCCACCGCTGGAAAGTGAACCGAACGTGGCGCGTTTGGGGATTTTCTTGCGGATGCCCAGTTGGGTCGTCACTTCGGTTCCGTCATCAACAACCACATCTGTTTCGTCCTCCTCGAACAAGGGCAGGTTCGATCCCATGGCGAACCCTCCGTCAACGATGCTGAGGGCACCATACATCGGCTCTTCGCCCGCACGGAACAATTCCGAGACGACGTTCTTGCCGCTGGCATCATCGGGCAGGCGCTCGCCGGAAAAGCGGTCGATCTTTACGAAAGTCGTGTTGTCCGGCACCTTGAATTTACCCACGCCATATTTCCTGATCGCCTTTTTCATGAACTTCGTGAAAACCGGTCCACACATCGAAGCGCCGTACGCCCCGCGTCCCAGAGGCCGCGGCAGGTCCATCCCCATATAGCATCCCGCGACGATGTTCGGGGTGAAACCGACGAACCAGACGTCCTTGGATTGGTTGGTCGTGCCGGTCTTGCCCGCAACGGGTGCGTCCAGAACAACGCGCCCCGCCGCGGTACCACGCTCGACCACGCCGCGCATCATCGACATCAGCTGATAAGCGGTGACGGCATCCATGACACGCGTGCGGTTGTTGATAATGACGGGCGCGAACCCCTCGTCAAGCGAGGCCAGTTTGCATTCGTCGCAACGCCGCCGGTCGTGGCGGTAAACGGTCTTGCCCCAGCGATCCTGAACACGGTCGACAAGCGTCGGAATCACGCGTTCTCCGCCGTTGGCGAACATCGCGTATGCGGCCACCATCTTGAACAACGTGGTTTCCTGTGACCCCAGCGAGTTTGCCAGATGTTCGCCCATATCGCTGTAAACGCCGAACCTTTCGGCATATGCCGCGATCACATCCATTCCCACGGCCTGCGCCAGCCTGATCGTCATCAGGTTGCGGGATTTTTCGATGCCGATGCGCATGGGCGAAGGGCCATAAAACTTGTTCGATGAATTTCGCGGGCGCCACATGCCCTGCGGTGTCTTCACTTCGATTGGCGCATCAATGATGATCGTCGCCGGGGTATAGCCCACATCCAGTGCCGCTGCATAGACAAACGGTTTGAACGCCGAGCCGGGCTGGCGCGTGGCCTGTGTTGCACGGTTGAAGACCGAGTGCTGATAGGAAAACCCCCCCTGCATCGCCAGCACACGACCGGTGTTGATGTCCATGGCCATGAAACCGCCCTCGATTTCGGGGATCTGTCGCAGTGACCAGTATTTCAGTTCCTGCGGAGGCTCCTGCCCTTCGGCAACCTCAGCCCCCTCGACCGGGCCGAATATCTTCTTGACGAAAACCACGTCGCCAATCGCCAGCAAATCAGCCGGGACCTTGATCTTCTTGCCTTTCTTTCCGTCCTCCCTGACGGTGTGTGCCCATTCCATGTCTTCAACGGGTATTCCGTGGCCGCCGTCGATTTCCGCCTGATCCCGAATGCCGACGCGCGCGGCGCCGTCGGCCAGATCCAGCACGACGGCGACGTACCAGCCTTCGATATCGCGTGGCACTGAAAGCGATCCGAGGGCGGCGCGCCAGCCTTCTTCGGTTTCCAACTGTTCGGGCGTGAGATGGCCAAGCACCCCATGCCATACGCCCTGCTTGCGGTCATATCCTTCAAGTCCGTCGCGAAGTGCCGCCGCCGCCTCGTCTTGCAGATCGGGATCCATGGTTGCGCGGATCGTCATGCCGCCACCAAAAAATTCGTCCTCGCCGAACGTGTCGGACAGCTGGCGACGGATTTCGTCGGTGAAGTAATCCCGCGCCGGCAGGCTGGCCTTGTAAGGTTTGTATTCGCCACCCTGCACGGTCGCCAGATCAGCGGCCTTTGCCTTTTTTGCGACCTCCGGATCGAGATAGCCGTTTTCGGCCATTTCGCGCAGCACGAAATTCCGCCGGTCGACCGCGCGTGCTTTCTGACGGACCGGGTGATATGTCGACGGCGCCTTGGGCAGAACCGCCAGATAGGCGGCCTCCTCAGGGTTCAGTTCTTCGAGTGTCTTGTTGAAATAGGTCTGCGCCGCCGCCGTCACGCCATAGGAGTTCTGACCCAGAAAGATTTCGTTGAGATAGAGTTCCAGAATCTTCTGCTTGCTCAGAGTATCTTCCAGCCGTGACGCCAGAATGATCTCTTTGATCTTGCGCTCGGCCGAACGGTCGCCGTCCAGCAAGAAGTTCTTCATGACCTGCTGCGTGATGGTCGAGGCCCCGCGCAACCTGCCCCCCTTTGCGGCGTCGAGTGCGGCCTTGATGATCCCCAATGGATCATAGCCGTGGTGGTTGTAGAAATTCTTGTCCTCAGCAGAAATAAACGCATTCTTGACGATCTCGGGGATTTCGTCGATCGGGGTGAAGATGCGTCGTTCCTTCGCAAATTCATCCATGATGCGGCCCTGGCCCGAATAGATCGTGGAAAGCGTCGCCGGCTCATAGCGTGCCAGTTGTTCGTGGTTTGGCAGATCGCGCGAGTACATCCAGAAAATCGCGCCAAGACCCAGCGCAGCCATGACCATCCCGGTGGTCATCCAACTGAAAATAAACCCGAAAAACGAAAGTATGAAGCGCAGCACGTTTCAGGGGCTCCTTTGGCTGTGATTGCGCGGGACTATAGACAAGACCTGATCCGAGGTCAAAAGAACACAGCGTTTCGCAGGCTGCTATCCGCCCATGGCACATCCCAAGGCCGGATCTGGGTTTTCAGCCCAGAATACCCTTGACCGTACCGCCTGCCTTGCTGAAATCCATCTGGCCCGCAAACCTGCCTTTCAGGACACCCATGACCCGTCCCATGTCGCGCACCGAACTGGCGCCGGTTTCGGCAATCGCCGCGTCCACGGCCGCCCGGATTTCCTTGTCGCTCAACTGGCGGGGAAGAAATTCGCTGATCACCGAAATCTCGTTGCGCTCCTTTTCCGCCGACTCCAGCCGACCGGCCTCTTCATACGCTTTGGCGCTTTCCTGGCGCTGTTTGATCATCTTTCCCAGGATCGCCAGAATGTCCTCGTTGCTGACCCCATCGTCGTTGCCGCGACCGCGCGCGGCGATGTCGCGATCCTTGATCGCCGCATTGATCAGGCGCAATGTCGACAGCCGGGCCGCGTCCTTCGCTCGCATCGCTTCCTTGAGGTTTTCATTGATCCGATCACGCATATCAAAGACTCCCGTCTGTCTTGAATATTATTCGTCAGAACGTCGGAGATTACCCGTTCAGGGTCGGGATTTCAACCAATCTGTCGGTCGGTAAGTTGTTGTTTTTATGTACTTTTCGCATTTTCTATTTTTCCTTGACCTCCTACGGGCCAAACCTTAGGGTCCGCGAAATCCACCCCGCGCGAGTCTGTCCATGCCTGCCGCCAAACGCCAGCACATTTCCGGTGACAAACCAACGGGTTGCCTCGTTCTGGCGGATGGAACCGTGTTCTATGGCCAGGGGTTTGGCGCCCCCGGATCGGCCCAGGCCGAGCTTTGTTTCAACACTGCCATGACCGGGTATCAGGAGATCCTGACCGATCCCAGTTACGCCGGGCAGGTCGTCACGTTCACGTTTCCCCATATCGGCAACACCGGCACCAATCCCGAAGATAACGAGGCACAGGCACCGGTCGCCCGTGGACTGGTGGTCAAGTGGGACCCGACCGCGCCCGCCAACTGGCGCAATACGGCGCATTTGAACGACTGGCTGGAAAAGAACGGCCGGATAGGCATAGGGGGTGTGGATACGCGCCGCCTGACGCGTGCCATCCGACAACAAGGCGCGCCGCACATCACCATCGCCCATGATCCGAAAGGGAATTTCGACCTGAAGGAACTGGTCGCCAGCGCGCGCGCTTTCGGCGGGCTGGAGGGGCTGGATCTGGCCGGGCAGGTCACCTGTGCACAGTCCTATCGCTGGAATGAAATGCGTTGGGCCTGGCCCGGGGGATACGCCAGACGCGAAACACCGGGCCACCGCGTTGTTGCGCTCGATTTCGGCGCCAAGCGCAACATCCTGCGGTGTCTGGCTAGTGCCGGGTGCGATGTGACCGTGCTGCCCGCAACCGCAACGGCTGAGGACGTTCTGGCGTATGAGCCGGAGGGTGTATTCCTGTCAAACGGACCGGGTGATCCTGCGGCAACCGGCCAATACGCCGTGCCGATGATCAAGGGTATTCTGGACCGAACGGATTTGCCGGTATTCGGGATTTGCCTTGGTCATCAGATGCTGGCGCTGGCCTTGGGCGCGAAAACGTTGAAGATGAACCACGGTCATCACGGCGCGAACCACCCGGTCAAGGAACTGGAGACCGGCAAGGTCGAGATTACCTCGATGAATCACGGATTTGCCGTTGACGGCGAATCGCTGCCCGAGGGGGTGATCCAAACCCATGTCTCGCTCTTTGACGGTTCCAATTGCGGCATCCGCATGCGGGATCGCCCGGTCTTTTCGGTCCAGCAACACCCCGAGGCCAGCCCCGGCCCGATGGACAGCTCCTATCTGTTCGACCGGTTTGTGTCTGCAATGGAACAAAACTGACACTTTAAGCTCCTGTTAACAAGTCATTAACTTAGCTTAAGCAACATCGCGGCAACGAATTTCTCAAAGCCGGAAAAATGTCGCAACCCAAACTGAAACTTGTCAAATCGTCCCAGACGATACCGGCGCCGGGCACCCTGCCGCTTGATCCGTCCCTGGGCGAGATCATGATCCACCGGGGCCGGATCACGCAAAGCCAGCGCGATGCCGCTCTTGAAACCCAGACCCGTGTCGACGCCCGCCTGGGCGAAATCCTGCGCGTGCACGAAAAAATCTCGGAACGATCGCTGCAAGAAGCGCTGGCGGAACAATTCAACACCGAGATCGTCGATCTTTCGGTTGAACCCCCGGACCCTGACCTGCTGGACGGTCTCAGCCCCGAATTGTGTTTTGAACACGCCTTTGTCCCGTGGAAGACATTCGGCGACACGACCATCATTGCCACCTTTGAACCCGCGGGAATGGGGGACATCCGGCCCTTTCTGAAGGATCATTTCGGGAAGATCCGACTGGTCATTGCCGCCCCGGATCAAGTAAAGGCCTGCGTCAGCTCGATTTGCGAACCTTACCTCTCAGAGACAGCCAACACCCTGTGCCCGCCGAAATTCAGTTGCCGTTCATGGGCGCGACCCGTAGCCAAGTCGCGGATTTTCCTGATTTTTTTGATGGCCGCGACGCTGATGCTGACGTTCCCGCAACTGGTGCTTTGGGGGATTGCGGCGTGGATCATGGTCAACCTGGCAACGCTTTCGGCGATGCGCCTTGCGGCCTTGTTCATCCAGGCGATCAAACGCGGCCCGCAACGCGTGACCGCGGACCCGCAAACCGATTTCAAATTGCCCGTCATGTCGATCCTGGTGCCGCTTTATCGCGAGGCCGAGGTTTTGCCCCGGCTCATCAGCCGCATCGACAAGACCGATTATCCGCGTGAATTGCTGGATGTCTGCCTGATACTGGAAGAAACCGACGATACGACCCGGAATGCGCTTGGCGCGCTGACCCTGCCCCACTGGTTTCAGACGGTCACGGTGCCCCCTTCCACCCTGAAGACAAAGCCGCGTGCCATGAATTACGCCCTGAAGTTCTGCAAAGGATCGGTCATTGGCATCTATGACGCCGAGGACGACCCCGATTCCGATCAGTTGCAGCGATTCGCCGCGCAGTTCGCCTCGGGCGGGGCGGACGTTGCCTGCATCCAGGGGTATCTCGACTTTTACAATGCGCGCCACAACTGGCTGGCAAGATGTTTCACCATCGAATACGCGATCTGGTTTCGCGTCTTCATGCACGGGATCGAAAAAATGCGTCTGCCCGTCCCCCTTGGCGGCACAACGGTTTTTTTCCGCCGCGAAGCGCTGGAGCGTCTGGGGGCGTGGGACGCGCACAACGTCACCGAGGACGCCGATCTGGGGTTTCGGCTGGCGCGGCTGGGCTATCGGTGTGAATTCATGTCAACGACCACGCGCGAGGAGGCGAATTGCCGGGTTTTGCCATGGGTGCGGCAACGCTCGCGCTGGCTTAAGGGATATGCGATGACATGGATGACGCATATGCGCAACCCGTTGGAATTGCTGCGCGATCTTGGCCCGATACGGTTCCTGACGTTCCAGATACTGCTGTTGGGGACGCTCAGCAATTTTCTGCTCGCGCCGGTGATCTGGTCCTTGTGGCTGGTCGCTTTCGGATTGGCGCCGGATTATGCGGCGCTGTTGCCCGGCGAAACCTGGAACGTGCTCGTCTGGATGTTCGTCATTTCGGAAATCATCCTGACGCTGACGGGACTGTTCGCGGTATCGGGCCGCGACCACAGGCATCTGTTGGCATGGGTCCTGACAATGCCTTTATACTGGCCGCTTGCGACCTTCGCCGCTTACAAGGCGATGTATGAGGTGCTGTTCGCCCCGTTTTTCTGGGACAAGACGCGCCACGGCCATCTCAGCGACGGCGGTGCCGGACAGGACATCCAGCCCAAGGAGGGAATTCTGAAGGCACAGGGGTGACTCAGTTGGCCGGTCCCACTTCGCCCGCGTCCAGCTTGAGCCGTGTTTCAAACGCAAAAGACAGATGTTTCTTGAGCGCGTCCGAAGCGTCGTTGCCCAGACCGCCGGCGATTGCCCCGACGATCAGGCCGTGCTCCTCCAGCGCCATCTTGCCGCGACCGTCCGCTGAAAGCGACGTCGTGGCCAACAGCGCCATCGATCGATGGACAAGGTCGAGCTGGGCGATCAGGTAGCGGTTGTGACTGGCCAGATGCAACTGGCGGTGAAACCGGCGGTTCGCACGGCTCAGCTTTTCAGGGTCCCCGACAAGTTCCAGATCGGCCCGGACCATGCCCTTGAGCACCCGGATTTCCTCGGGCGTGGCGTGCTGCGCTGCCAGCCTCGCGGCCAGGCCCTCAAGCTCGGCCCGGACAACATAAAGTTCGGCCAACTGGTTGTGATCCAGCGACGCCACGATCAGGCTGCGCCCGATCCGCACCAGCATCGATTGCGTTTCCAGCCTTTGCAGCGCTTCGCGAATGGGGGTTCGCGACATGCCGAAACGCTCGGCCAGTTCGCTTTCAACCAACCGGTCACCCGGCCCGTAGGTGCCGACATCTATCGCGTCCAGAATCTGGTCATACGCGTCTTTCTGCACTTCGTTCGTCACGCTGTCAGACCCTCGCTCACTGTATGCAATCGTCGACAAACTAGCGTGAGGACCGCCGCAGGATCAAGCATCTATCCAACCCGGTGCGGGCTTTCAGGATGGAAGCGTCGGGCGGACCCGGTCGGATGGCGCCCATTGCCCTGGCGGGTTCACTTGCCGGTCAAAAGCCATTAGCGTCCTGTCATGCCATTCAGCCGCCTTTCAAATATCAATACCTGGATCTTCGATCTGGACAACACGCTTTATCCACCTTCCGCGCGTCTGTTCGACCAGATCGAGATCCTGATGACGCGTTTCGTGATGAACGCGCTTGAGGTCGACCACGCCACGGCCGACCATTTGCGCGATCACTATTGGAAAACCCATGGCACAACGCTTGCGGGATTGATGCGCGAACATGGTGTCGACCCGGGCCCCTATCTTGACGAGGTTCACGAGATCTCGCTTGAAAACCTTGACCCCGCACCCGACCTCAGAACCCAGATCGCACGCCTGCCGGGACGTAAGATCGTCTATACCAACGGGCCGCGCACCCATGCCGCGAACGTCACCCGCGCGCGCGGTCTGGACGGTGTTTTTGATGCGCTTTACGGTATTGAGCATGCGGATTTCCTGCCAAAACCGGAACGTTCAGCGTTTGAGCGTATTCTTGACCTTGGGCAGATCGACCCCACCCAAAGCGCCATGTTCGAGGATGATCCGCGCAACCTGCTTGCGCCCGATGAACTGGGCATGGCCTGTATTCTGGTCTCGGCTGAAAAACCCGCGCAGAACGGGCACATCCATTTCCAGACCGATGATCTGACGAAATTTCTCTCTCGCATCCCGGTCGCGCCCTTTTCGGCGCTCTGAAACGGGCGTAAGGACGAAACGATGAAAACGACCGAAACCGACATCCTGATTTCCGGCGGCGGCATTGCCGGACTGACCGCGGCCTGTGCTTTTGGCCGCGCGGGGTTCAGCGTCCTGTGCGTCGATCCCGCGCGCCCGGTTCTGGAGGAAAACGCAGACGGTGCCGATATAAGGACGACAGCCTTTCTGCAGCCCTCGCGCCAGTTGCTGGAATCTGCCGGGCTGTGGGAGCGGTTCGCCCCCCATGCCGCCCCTTTGCAGATCATGCGGATCGTTGATGCCGGAGGAGAAACGTCTGAAGCGCGCGAGATCACCGATTTCGACGCGGCGGGGATCTCGGACAGTCCGTTTGGCTGGAACCTTCCCAACTGGCTGTTGCGCCGGGAATGCCTTGGGGCGATCAGGGACATGCCAAACGTGCGGTTCCGGCACGCGACGGCCACCGCGAACGTCACCACGCGGGAAACCGAGGCACGCGTCGGTCTGTCCGATGGCTCACTCGTGCGTGCGCGTCTGCTGATCGCGGCAGATGGCCGGAATTCAAATATCCGCGCGCAGGCGGGCATTGGTGTCAAAACGTGGCGATATGGGCAGAAAGCGCTGGTCTTCGCGGTGACGCATGCCAACCCGCATCACAATATTTCAACAGAAATCCACCGCTCCGGCGGGCCGTTCACGCTTGTCCCGTTGCCTGATTTCGACGGTTTGCATCGTTCCGCCGTCGTCTGGATGGATCACGGCCACCGGACCGCGCCCCGGTTGACCCAGCCGGTTGAGGAATTCGAGCGCGCGGTTCTTGAACGCTCCGCCGGGCTTTTCGGGCCGCTGAAATTGCAGGGGCGGCGCGCCGTCTGGCCCATCATCAGCCAGCTTGCCGACCGGATGGAGGCACAAAGAACCGCTATCCTTGCCGAAGCGGCCCACGTGGTACCGCCAATCGGGGCACAGGGGCTGAACATGAGTCTGGCCGATATCGCAACCCTGCTGGACCTTGCCCGAAACGACGCCCTGGCACTTGGATCGCCACAGATGCTGACCCGGTTTCACCGCCGCCGCTGGCCCGAGGTCAAACTTCGGGTGAGCGGGATCGACCTGCTCAACCGCAGCTCCATGGTCGGAAATCCCCTGCTGAGAGACATGCGAAGGCTGGGTTTGAAAATGCTTCACCAAACCCAACCTGTGCGCAAGGCGGTGATGCGCGCCGGTCTTGGGGCGACCTGAACGGGTTCAAAGCACCCGGTCCAGCACCGCCTGAAGCCGGGCAACCGTTCCATCGACATCCACAAGCTTGTCCAGCCCGAACAAACCAAGGCGAAAGCTTGAATACTCCGCCGGCTCATCGCATTGCAAAGGTACGCCCGCCGCGATCTGAACGCCGGACTCGGCAAACTTGCTGCCGTTCCTGATGTCCGGATCCCCGGTATAGCTGACGACAACACCGGGCGCTGCGAACCCTTCCGCCGCGACCGACGGCACCCCGCGCGCCGTTAGCATCGCACGCACTTTCCGACCCAGTTCCCATTGTGCATCGCGCAAGGTCTCAAACCCAATATCGCGGCATTCCAGCATGGTTTCGTGAAACCCGGCAATGGCGTCCGTCGGCATGGTGGCGTGATAGGCGTGCCCGCCGTTTTCATAAGCCTCCATGATCGAAAGCCATTTCCCCAGGTCCATCGCGAAACTGGTCGAACTGCCCGCCCTGACCGCCTCGCGCGCGGTGTCGTTCAGCATCACAAGCCCGGCGGAGGGCGACGCGCTCCATCCTTTTTGCGGGGCCGATATCAGCACATCGACGCCAATCGCCTTCATGTCGATCCATGCGCAACCCGAGGCAATGCAGTCCAGAACGAAAAGCCCGCCATTCGCGTGAACCGCCTGCGCCAGCGCCATCAGGTAATCGTCAGGCAGGATCATGCCCGATGCGGTCTCGACATGGGCCGCAAAGACGACGTCCGGCGCGGCCGATCTGATTTTCGCGGTCACCTCGTCAATCGGCGCGGGCGCAAAGGGCGCGTTGGCCTGATTGCCGGTCTGGCGCGCCTTCATCACCAGTTCTTCACGTGCAACACCGCCCGCTTCGAAAATCTGGCTCCAGCGGTAAGAGAACCAGCCGTTGCGCACGACCAATGTCTTTTTGCCGTTGGCAATCTGGCGCGCGACGGCCTCCATCGCGTAGGTGCCTCCTCCGGGGATCAGAGCGACCGCGTCGGCGTTGTAAACACCCTTCAGGATGTCTGAAACCTCGCGCATGATGCCCTGAAACCGGCGTGACATGTGGTTGAGCGAGCGGTCGGTAAAAACCACGGAAAATTCCTGCAATCCGTCCGGATCAATATCAGCGCGCAGCCCGGCCATGGCAACATTCCTTTGATTTTGTTTGATTTCCGACCCAACAGATACGCGCGCATTGACGCGCCTGCAAGCGCAAGCTCAACCGGATATGCCCGGCGTCACGCGGATCAGTGTCGGGCCGTTCGCCGCCAAAGCCCGGTGGATCGCGGACTCAAGCCCATCAAGATCGTCCGGCTCCGTGGCGGCGGCCCCGAAAGCGCGTGCAAGTGCGGTGAAATCAGGGTTACGTGCGGTGACGGCGTTCGGGTTGATCTGGGCGGAGGCCATGCAATCCTCGATCTCCTTGAGCTTGCCATTGTCCCAAAGAATGATCGGCAGGCACAATTCATGCTCAACCGCCACGCCAAGTTCCTGCATCGTATAGTGAAACCCGTAATCCCCGGCGATGGCGACCACCGGGCGATCACCGCGGCCGATCTTGCCGCCGATCGCCGCGGGCAAAGCATACCCAAGCGCACCGAAACCTGTGGGGTGATGCCAGAGACCGGGACTGTCCAACGGGAAAACTTCCTTTGCGACATAGGCCATCTGGGTCATGTCGGAATAGATCATCGTGTCCGCGGGCAAGGCGCGCCGGATGGCGTCGATGATCGGAACGAGACCGGGGCGCTCCAGCGCCGCCTCGGCCCGCGCGGTCTTGCGGAACACGGCGACCTCGCTGGCATCCCAGCCTTTGCCGGAACCGGCGACGATTTCGCTCAGGCGGCGCGAAACCCGTTCCATGAAAAGGCGCGCATCGCTCAAAACCGGGGTCTCGGCCCGGTGCCAATCGCCAAGAACGCCCGGATCGATGTCAACGCGGATCATGTGCGCGCGCGCTCCAAGATGGTCGCGCCACAGATCGCATTCCGAAAGTTCGGTACCGATGGCGATCACAAGATCAGCGGAACCAATCACCGAAACCGACGAATCGCGCGGCAATGTTGCGCCGAAATTCAGGGCGTGGCCGGCCGGGATAACCCCCCGCGCCGCATAGGTCGTGAAACAGGCCGCCCCGGAGCGTTCCAAGAAGGCCTTCGCCGCATCGCCGGCGCTCGCAGCGCCTCCGCCAAAGATAATCAATGGACGGTCAGCAGCAGCGATGCGCGCGGTCACATCCGCAATCACCTGCGTCAAGGCCACGGCAGGCAAAGCCCCGCCCAAAGGCACCGGTGCCTGCTCTGCCAATTCTTCCAGAACATCCAGGGGCACCTGCACATGCTTGGGGCGTGCGCGGTTCACGGCAAACTCGGCAAAGGCCAAATCGATCAGCTGCCAGGCGCTTTCGGCGTCAAATGCGGTCCTGCTCCAATCGCAAACGGTTGCGCCCGCGACCTGCTGATCCCGCATTTCATGAAGTCGTCCGCGCCCCATCCCCAAATGCCGCCGCTCAAGACAGGACGACACGACCAGCATGGGCACGCTGTCGGAATAAGCCTGCCCCATGGGCGTCATGATATTGCAAAGGCCCGGACCGCTGATCACATAAGCAACCCCGGGCCGCCCCGTCGCGCGCGCATACCCGTCGGCCATGAACCCGGCCCCCTGCTCATGGCGCGCCAGGATATGGGTGATCCCCGCCTGCTCGATACCGCGATAGAGCTCGACATTGTGAACGCCGGGAATCCCAAAGATCGTGTCCACGCCACGCGCTTTCAACGCATGTGATATTTGCGCACCAAGGGGTCGTTTTGGCATTGACATGAAGACCCTCCGCTCTCGGTGCGAGGGTTGTCGCTGCAAGGCGCCCTGTCAAGAGAAGGTCGTCAAAACTTCAACCCGACAGCGCACAACCTTCATTGTTCCAGAAATACTCAGACCCGGCGGGAGCAAACGCACTCAACCTGCGCGATTGACCGGATTGCCGACAATATCCATGAATTCACGACGCAAACTGCGATCGGTCTTCAACGCGCCCAGCATCGTCGATGTCACCATCGAAACGCCCGGTTTGTGGACACCGCGCGTCGACATGCAGTGATGCTCGCCCTCCAGCACGACAGCAACGCCGCGCGGCTTGAGAACGTCAAACAGCGTGTTGGCGATTTGCGCATTCAGCTTTTCCTGAACCTGCAACCGTTTGGAATAAGCGTCGACGACGCGCGCGAGTTTGGATATTCCGACGACACGATCCGTCGGAAGATACCCCACATGCGCCTTGCCGATGATCGGGGCCATGTGATGTTCGCAATAGCTT
>CAYXNM010000013.1:0-31642 GCA_964466385.1 uncultured Rhodobacter sp.
GGATGCCCTTACTGCACTCAATTGACGCCACATTGGTGGATTTTGGATCGAAACCAGTGTGATGTGGTGATACTCAACAGACCCTAACCCCGGCCATGCGGCCATTTTACACTACAAATGGGCCCCGGAATTCAGTAAGCCGAGCGGGATGATTCGTCCCCTTGTTCCGGCGTGCGGAACACTCAGTTCAGGAGAAGCGCAAAATGAAGGTACTGGTCCCCGTCAAACGCGTGATCGATTACAACGTCAAAGTTCGCGTCAAGGCGGATGGAAGTGGCGTCGATCTTGCCAATGTGAAAATGTCGATGAACCCGTTCGACGAAATCGCCGTCGAAGAAGCCATTCGCCTGCGTGAAGCAGGCAAGGCCGATGAAATCATCGCGGTTTCCATTGGGGTCAAACAAGCCCAGGAAACGCTGCGCACGGCACTGGCCATGGGGGCGGACCGCGCCATTCTCATCGAGGCAGCGGACGACGTTCACACCGATATCGAACCGCTGGCCGTCGCCAAGCTCCTGAAAGCCGTGGTCGACGAAGAACAGCCCGGTCTGGTTCTTTGCGGCAAACAGGCGATTGACAACGACATGAACGCAACGGGCCAGATGCTGGCGGCGCTGCTGGGATGGTCGCAAGGCACGTTCGCCTCGGAACTGGACATCGACGGCGACAGCGCGGTCGTCACGCGCGAAGTCGATGGCGGTTTGCAGACGATCAGGGTCAGCATGCCGACGATCGTGACGGTGGATTTGCGCCTGAACGAGCCGCGTTACGCCTCGTTGCCGAATATCATGAAGGCCAAGAAAAAGCAGATGGACATGAAGACACCGGCGGATTACGGCGTCGATGTCGCCCCAAGGCTGGACATCGCAACGACTGTGGAGCCTGCGGCGCGCGCTGCCGGTATTCGTGTGGCGGACGTTGCCGAACTGGTCACGAAACTCAAGGAAGAAGCGGGAGTAATCTGATGGCTGTATTGTTGCTTGCCGAAGTCACCGACGGCGAACTGGCACTGGACGCAACGGCGAAAGCGGTTGCCGCTGCGGCCCCGCTGGGCGATATCACCGCACTCTGTTGTGGCGCAACCTGCGCGTCGGCGGCCCAGGCCGCCACGAAGATCGCCGGTGTCACAAAGGTGCTTTGCGCCGAACATGATGTCTATGGCCACCGACTGGCGGAAGCCACGGCAGACCTGATCGTGTCGCTTGCTGCGGATTACGAACATATCGTCGCGCCGGCGACGACGGATGCCAAGAATATCCTGCCGCGCGTTGCCGCTTTGCTGGATGTGATGGTGATTTCAGACATCACTGCCGTTATCGACGGTGCGACGTTTGAGCGCCCGATCTATGCGGGAAACGCCCTCCAGACGGTCAAGTCCGCGGACGCCACGAAAGTCGTCTCAATTCGCACAGCGGGTTTTGATGCTGCTGGCGACGGTGGCTCGGCGGCGCTTGAAAACATCGACGCGGCGGCGCAATCCGGTTTGTCCTCGTGGATCGAGGACAAGGGCCAGACCAGCGACCGTCCGGAGCTGACATCCGCAAAGATCGTCGTATCAGGCGGGCGCGGCGTTGGTTCACAGGAAAGCTTTGCCATCATCGAAGCCCTGGCCGACAAGCTGGGTGCCGCGGTTGGCGCCTCGCGCGCGGCGGTGGATTCAGGGTACGCGCCGAACGACTGGCAGGTCGGTCAGACCGGCAAAGTCGTGGCGCCTGATCTCTATATCGCCTGCGGCATTTCCGGTGCGATCCAGCACCTTGCGGGCATGAAGGACAGCAAGGTCATCGTTGCGATCAACAAGGACGAAGAAGCGCCGATATTCCAGGTGGCGGATTATGGGCTGGTGGCAGACCTTTTTGACGCTGTTCCGGCACTGACCGACGCGCTCTGACGCTTTTCGGTAACAAAAGATCGAAGGGCCCGCCGGTTGCGGGCCTTTTTATTTGAGCTGGCCAAGAACCGGTTCCAGCGTTCGCGATACTTGCTGATGAAACGCAGGGCCGGGCAGGTTTTCAGCGGCGTCGGCGTCGTCTTTTGCGAAGATCATTCCGTCGCTCGCGGCTTTTTGAACCTCTTGAGAGGCGATGCATTCCACGACATGCGTGACCATCGGGCTGAGCGCGTCGATCATCGCCTGATCGACGAACAGGGGATCATCGGTCAGATCGTGCGCGTTTTCGCCATCCAGGGCACCTAGCGGCGGGTGGGTCGACATCCACAACAAGACGGTGCGCCCCTCGATCATTTCCAGCAATGATTTCATGCGAAAGACCCAAGCGGATTTAAGCTCTTCAACGACGATTTCGAACCTGACCGGATCGACGGTCAGCAACGTTGACAACAGGTGCCGCGTATAATGAACTTCGGAGAAATCGACATTGCGATAGAGCGTCGTCAGCATCTTTGATGGCTTGACGAACCGGTCGTTGCGCCGGGGATGGACGGAATAAAACCTGTTGGAAAGATTGTGCGCCCCGGTGGCAGCCAGGACGGTCGCGCGCGCATCCGCACAGGCAAGCAGCAGCGAAGGATCCTTCAGGTACATTTCGACGCCTGCATTGAGCGTGGAAAAATTGGCGCACGGCATGTCCAGTCGTTGCTGTAACAGCCGGGTAAAGGGGAAAGGTACGAATTTTCCATAGGTCTCGCTGGAGCCAAGAAAGACAAAATGCGGTCTGGCGAAATCGGGGCGCGGCCCTCGGAACAGGTTCTTTGATTTGCCGAAACGATAAAGACAATAGTCCAGCGAACCGCGCGCAATACGGTCATGCTTCATAGGTCACCACCCTGAATTATTTACTCACCCACGGGCAAGGTCGCGCAAAGGTCTTGCGAAATGGCTAATGTTCAAATTTGATCTTTCGGAACGGGGGACTACGGGCTTGCATGGGTATTACCCACAGGCATATGGTGCGCCCCAATACCGCCCCAAATCAGCGGGCAGGCACGGGAGCAGGCATGAGTATTAACAAGGTCGGGATCGTAGGCGCAGGCCAGATGGGCAGCGGCATCGCGCATGTTTTTGCGTTGGCGGGATTTGATGTTCTCCTGAATGATATATCGGATGAGGCACTGGAGCGGGGCGTGCAGACAATAACCGCCAACCTCCACAGACAGGTCGGAAAGTCCAAGATCACCGAAGATCAGATGTCCGCGGCGCTGGCACGGATCACACTGGCCCCCGAACTGGCGGCCCTTGGGTCAGGCGACCTGGTCATCGAAGCTGCGACCGAGCGGGAAACGATCAAGCAGGCCATTTTCGAAGACCTGCTTCCCCATCTTGCACCCCATACCATTCTGGCGTCCAACACGTCGTCGATTTCCATTACCCGCCTTGCATCGCGCACGGACAGGCCGGAAAAGTTCATGGGCGTTCATTTCATGAACCCCGTTCCCTTGATGGAACTCGTGGAACTGATCCGCGGGATCGCAACGGATGAAGCGACTTTTTCGGCCCTCCACGACGTCGTTTTGAAATTGGGAAAGGTTCCCGCCTCGGCCGAAGATTTTCCGGCCTTCATCGTGAACCGCATTCTGATGCCCATGATCAACGAGGCGATTTACACGCTTTACGAAGGCATCGGATCCGTCGAGGGGATTGATACCTCGATGAAACTGGGGGCCCATCATCCCATGGGACCGCTGCAACTGGCCGATTTCATCGGGCTGGATACCTGTCTGGCGATCATGAACGTTCTTCACGAAGGCCTTGCCGACACGAAGTACCGGCCCTGCCCGTTGCTTACGAAATATGTCGAGGCGGGCTGGCACGGGCGGAAATCCGGTCGCGGGTTTTATGACTATCGGGGCGACGTACCGGTGCCGACACGGTAACCGGCAGGACGCGCTCTATTCCTTGAGCTTCAGGCAGGTTTTGCGCAGGTGGGCCATGAAGCCGCGCGGGTCGCCCGTCCAGCCATCTATTTCGCTTCGCCCGATCGGGTGTCCGATGACGGGTTTTTGCGGTTTGTTCATCGCATAGGCGATCTCATGGAGCAGCAAACCCTGCCGGATCGTAACCGACAGGCGGTTGGCAATCTGGTACCACCGGCTGTTCTGGCCCGGAAAATAGACCGGCACCACAACCGCCTTGCTTTTCAGAACCATCTTGGCGGTAAAGGGCAGCCAGTCCGCCTCCAGCGCCGGGCCGGTCAGGCCGGGCGACGCGGCGACCTGCCCCGCCGGGAACAGGATGATAACCCCGCCATCATTGAGATGTTCCATGGCAAGCTTGCGCATCTCGATGTTCATTTTCAGGGCGTTTTCTTCATGGGGAAAAGCCACCGGCAGCATGTGGTACTGGATCAGCGGGACATTCGTCAAAAGCGAGCGGGTCAGGATCTTGAAGTCCTGCCGACGCCTGCCGACGATCTCGGCCAGAACCATGCCATCGACCAGACCGTGCGGGTGATTGGCGACAAGAACAACAGGGCCGGTTTGGGGAATACGGTTGATCTGCGCGTCAGGCGTTTGCAGGTCGATGCGCAACAGATCGATGGCGCGGCGCCAGAAATGGGTCATTTCCACCTGACCCGCAGCTTCGAATTTCCGGACAAGCCGAAGAAGCGTCAGTTTGCCGGTCAACCATTCGATTATCCTGATAAGGGAGGACTTGAACGGGTTTCCAAACGTGCCCGCGTAAGACAGGTTCCGGCCATCGTAAGGATGGTCATCCAGCGGAGTAGGCTTGTTAGTCAATTCCGATGTCCCTTTATGACCGGGTTTTGAACACACATATCACGCGTCTTCACCAAAACGACTCCTTACCAAATCCTCCAGCGCGCGCGCAAGACCTTCAGCCTCGGCACCGGTGGTCTTGACGTGAATGTCCGTCCCCAGCGAAGCCGCCAGCATCAGCAGCCCCATGATCGAATCGCCCGATACGGTCATTCCGTCGCGCGTGACCTCGGCCTGGGCGTCAAATACCTCGACCGTTTCGACGAATTTGGCCGAGGCGCGAGCATGCAGGCCCTTGACGTTCACGATCGCGAGTTTTTGTTCTGTGCACATGCGTCCTCAGCCCCCGCCATCGTAGGTGTCTATGTATTTCCGGCCCGCATCCAGTGCGCTCCTGATGGCGACGGTCAGGGGCATTCTGCGGTTCTTTGCAAGTTTCACCAGCAAGGGAAGATTGGCACCGTAGACTATTCTCCGGTCGTCGGTTTTGCACGCGGACATGGACAGGTTAGAGGGAGATCCCCCGAACATGTCCGTGACGATGACAACGCCCTGACCCTGGTCAACGGCATCCGCGGCGGCGCAGATCTCGGTCTTTTTCGTTTCCCGGTTGTGATCCAATTCGATGCCGACGGAAACGACCCCTGATTGCGCGCCGACAACGTGTTCCAACGCGGCCTGGTATTCATGGGCGAGACCACCATGGGCAACGATAACTATCCCTATCAAGCGTCTCTACCCTGTTGATGCGTCCGTGCGGAAAGAGGGGCCAACGACCCCCCTTTCTATTTCGCGATGGCGAATAGACACCTGCCAGCCCCGTTCTGCAAGGGCATTTGCAAGCACCTCGGCCACATAAACCGAACGGTGTTGCCCTCCGGTACACCCAAGACCGAGGGTAAAATACGATTTCCCTTCTTCGTGGTAGGCCGGCAGCAGCAAATCGACCAATTCGACGCTGCGCCGGTAAAACTCCGCGAAACGAGCATCCTCCGAGACATAGGCGGCGACTTCGTGGTCGCGTCCGTTGAGGTTTCTCAACCCCTCGTCCCAGTGGGGGTTGCGCAGGAAGCGGCAATCCAGAACCATGTCAAGCCCCCGCGGCATGCCGCGTTTATAGGAAAACGATTGCAACGAGACCGCCATTTCCTGGGCATCCTCTGATCCGAACCAACCGGCCAGTTCGGCGCGCAGGTCGTGAGGGGTCAGTTCAGTCGTGTCAATCAGAACGTCGGCGCGACTGCGCAGGCTTTGCAGCAGGTCGATTTCGCGCCGGATCCCTTCCAGCGGGGATTCTTCAGGTGCCAGAGGGTGGCGCCGCCGTGTCTCCGAATAGCGTCGCAGCAGGGTTTCGGTGGCACAGTCAAGATAGACCAGCGCACAGTCAAGCGCGGTTTCACTCGCAATGATGTCAACCGCGTCGATCAGGCTGTCGGGGCTGAAATCCCGGTTGCGTACGTCCACCCCAAGCGCAAGGTGCCGGGTCATCGGCGGGCCCGACAACAGGCGTGGCAAGAGCGTCAGGGGCATGTTGTCGATCGCTTCGTATCCAAGGTCTTCGAGCGCATGAATGGCCGTTGCGCGACCTGCACCCGAAGGTCCGGTCACAAGGACAATACGGAACGTCGTGTTCTGTGTGGTGTCGTCGTCATTCGGCATTCAGATCAACGCGCCCTCCCATCAAAAGAACGTGCAGCGCCGCTGCAAGATGGACGTTTCCCTTGCCGCGGATCGTGTCGAGTTCGACGCCGAGAATGACCGTCGTTCTGGCAAGCGGCAAGCGTTCCCTCTCCTCTTTTTCCAGATCAACCACCAGCCGGACAATCCCGCGGGAAGCAGCGTTTGCGCACAATATGCCAATGCCGCGCGCCTCGATCCTGCCCCTGATCGCAGGCGCAGGGGTTGCGATCAGCGTCCCCCGGGCATTGCTGACCATGGTCTGATCGTCGGAAACGAGCTGCGCGCCCCTGGACATCAGATCAAGCGCAAGTGCGGATTTTCCGCTGCCCGACGGTCCTGTGATCAGCACCGCCTGTGTCCCGATCAGCACGCAACTGGCGTGGAGCAACTGGCCTGTCGGTTCCGGGGTCACACCGGCAAACCGACGACGAACCGCGCGCCGTGGGGTTCGGAGGTCACGTCGGCCTCGGTCGGGCGGATGTTTTCGGCCCAGATGACACCGCCATGCGCTTCGACGATCTGACGCGAGATCGCCAGACCAAGACCCGAGTGGTTGCCGAAATCGCTGTTTGGGCGTTGCGAATAAAAGCGCGAGAATATCTTTCCAAGCGCCTCCTCGGGAATGCCCGGGCCGGTGTCTTCCACCACGACGAGAACGCGGTTTTCGCGTTTCCTTGCCCAGAGAACGACCGCATCGCCGTCCTCGCAGAACGAAATGGCGTTGGTGATCAGGTTGACAAATACCTGAGCCAGGCGCGCTTCCAGCCCGTGGACGATGATCTGCCTCTGCGGCAGGTCCGAAATGAATTCGGCCCCGATTTCTTCGGCTTCCAGCCGGTTGTAGGCAACCAGGTTCCCCAACATCGCCACCAGATCAAAGGCCTGCATGTCTTCCTTGACCAGTTCGCTGTCCAGTCGCGAGGCGTTGGAAATGTCCGATACCAGTCGATCCAGACGTTTCACGTCATGCTCGATGACCGACATCAGTTTTTCACGCTGAACGTCGTTCTTGGCCACGCGCAGGGTGTCGACCGCGCTGCGCAGCGACGACAGCGGGTTCTTGATTTCGTGCGCGACATCCGCGGCAAACTGCTCGTTGCTTTCGATCCGGTCGTAAAGCGCTTCGGTCATGCTGCGAAACGCGCCGGAAAGGCGCCCGATTTCGTCCGGGCGCCCGGTCATGTCGGGGATGCGGACACGGTTCGGGCCCATTTTTCGGGCGTTTCTGGATTTGCCAAACTCGGCCGCTGCCGCCAGATCGCGCAGGGGATTGGCAATCGTGCTTGCCAGAACCAGAGAAAGCCCGATGGAAACGAGAATCGCGATTACGAACATTTGCAGGACCTGTTCGCGCTCGTGCCGGACCATCTCGTTGATCTGACCCGAAGCGGTTGTCAGGACAAGCGCCCCCAGGATCGTTCCGTCACGCGCAATCGGGGTTACCACGGCGAATAACAGATCGCCGTCCTTGTCGCTGACGTTGTAGCTTTTTGTGTCCCCTGCCAGCCCGAATGGCACTGTTCTTGCCGCCAGTTCCTCGGCCCCAAGCACGCTTTCGTTTTCAGCCGGACCAAAAAGGTTCGAGACGGTTTCCCAGACGACATTCAGAAAATCGGTGATGAAGGTGCCGTAGGGCGCGCCCGTGTTGCCCCGGGGCTGTCCGTCCTGGCCGCGTCCCGTGCCTTTTGAACTGGCGACGGCGGTTTCGTTGGTGTCAAAAACGAACACCTCCACACCTGCGGCCAATTGCAGTCGTGCCAGCACCTCGTCCGGCGAAATACCGTCAGCGGTGGCAAGATCGACCGGCCCCACTTTCGGCAGTTCGGCTTCGAAAACCTTTGCGATCAGGCCGGCCTGCGTGGTCAGAGACTGTTCGCGCTGTTCCACCAGACCTTCGCGAAACTGGTTGAGGTAGAGAACACCGCCAACGAGCACCACGAGCGCCAGCAGGTTGAAGGTTATGATTTTTCGCGCAAGTGGCGACCGGTTGAGTGATATCCAGCCCCGACCGCCATCGGCCGGTTGTTCTTCGTTCTCTTTTTCGCGTGCCTGCTCGTCCCAATCCTCCCCCAGAATGATATCCGGTTGGGCTGGAGCGGCTTCAGATTTTCTTGCGTCGATATCCGACACTGCGTTCATGCCTCGGTGTACCGGTAGCCGATCCCGTAAAGCGTTTCGATCGAGGAAAACTCATCGTCAACCGCGCGCATTTTCTTGCGCAGTCGTTTGATATGGCTGTCGATTGTCCGGTCGTCCACGTAAACCTGATCGTCATAGGCGACATCCATCAGCTGATCGCGGCTTTTGACGAAGCCGGGGCGTGTCGCCAGCGCCTGTAGCAGAAGGAATTCGGTGACCGTCAGATTGACGCTCTTGCCTTTCCACACGACGGAATGCCTGAGCGGATCCATCACCAGCGAACCCCGTTCGATCAGCTTGCTTTCGGTGGGGTCGTCGCTGCTGTCCGAAGCGATGGCTTCCTGCCGGCGCAGGATCGCGCGAATGCGCTCGACCAGCAGGCGTTGGGAAAATGGTTTGCGAACATAATCATCCGCCCCCATCCGAAGGCCCAGAACCTCGTCAATCTCGTCATCCTTGGAGGTCAGGAAAATCACCGGCAGATCCGATTTCTGCCGGATGCGGTGCAAAAGATCCATGCCGTCCATGCGCGGCATTTTTATGTCAAGAACCGCGATGTCCGGAAGCTTTTGATTGAACCCGTCCAAAGCTGCCTGTCCATCGTTGTAAGTCGTGACATCGTACCCTTCGGATTCCAGAGTGATCGACACCGATGTGAGGATATTCCTGTCGTCGTCTACCAAAGCGATCGTTGACATATCGCCCCCTTTTTTCTGCTCGTTTTTATTTTGCGGCAGTCTCCTCATAAAGCGCCTTGGAATCAACTGCTAACTGCGCATTCACCGTCGTCCTGAATCAAAACAAATGGTCATTTGGATAATATATGACTAATTTGTCGCGCAAACGTCCCCGATAACCGGATTTTGTTGGGTTTTCGTCCCTTTCCCTTTCGGTCTCTGATGGTATACAGAACCCACGCCTGCGCTGCGCGGGGGTGGCGCGTCTGTCCGGCAACCGATGCGCCTGATCTAAGAACATCACAGGACCGAACGGCAAAAAACGGCCGAGTTTTGCTGTATTTGGAGCACACGAAATGAATTCCGGACGCGTAAATCCCGATCAGACTCTTGAAAAGACGGGTATCAGGGGGACTGGCACGGTTTTTTACAACCTGCTCGAAACCTCGCTGGTTGAAGAAGCGATCAAACGGGGCGAGGGAACGCTCGGACAGGGTGGGGCACTTCTGGTGGAAACCGGCGCGCATACGGGCCGGTCCGCCAAAGACAAGTTCGTCGTCAGCACCCCGTCGGTCCAGAAGACGATCTGGTGGGAAAACAACCCGCCGCTGGACAGCGACGCCTTCGATCGTCTGCACGCGGACATGATCGCCCATCTTCAGGGCCGGGATTGCTTTGTGCAGGACCTTTACGGAGGAGCGGATCCCGCGCATCGGCTGGATGTGCGTGTGGTGACCGAACTGGCATGGCATTCGCTGTTTATCCGCCACATGCTGCGCCGTCCCGAACGGGCCGAGCTTGAAAGCTTCGTTCCCGAATTCACCATCGTCAACTGCCCGTCTTTCAGGGCGGACCCGGAAAGGCACGGGTGCCGCAGCGAAACCGTCATTGCGCTCAACTTCGACAAGAAGGTCATCCTGGTGGCCAATTCGGCTTATGCGGGCGAGATCAAGAAATCCGTCTTTACGCTGATGAACTATATCCTGCCGGACAGGGGTATAATGCCGATGCATTGTTCGGCCAATCATGCGCCGGACATTCCCGCGGACACGGCGATTTTCTTTGGCCTGTCGGGGACCGGCAAGACCACCCTGTCTGCTGACGCCTCACGCGTGCTCATCGGCGATGACGAGCATGGCTGGTCTGACAGGGGCACTTTCAATATCGAGGGGGGGTGCTATGCCAAGACCATCAACCTTTCCGCCGAGGCCGAACCAGAGATTTATGCGACCACGTCGAAATTCAGCACCATCGTTGAAAACATGGTGTTCGACCCTGAAACCAAGGCGCTTGATTTCGCCGATGACAGCCTGACGGCAAACACACGCTGCGCCTATCCGCTGAGCTATATTTCCAACGCAAGTCAGTCGTCGCTGGGCGGGCAACCCCGCAATATCATCATGCTGACATGCGATGCGTTCGGGGTTCTTCCACCGATTGCGCGCCTGACGCCTGCGCAGGCGATGTATCATTTTCTTTCGGGTTTCACGTCCAAGGTGGCGGGAACAGAGCAGGGCGTGACCGAACCCCAGCCGACGTTCTCGACCTGTTTCGGTGCGCCGTTCATGCCCAGGCGTCCCGAGGTTTACGGCAATCTTCTGCGCGACAAGATCCGCCAAAGCGGGGCGACCTGCTGGCTGGTGAATACCGGCTGGACCGGCGGCGCCTATGGCACCGGCTCGCGCATGCCGATCAACGCTACACGCGCTTTGCTGACGGCGGCTTTGAATGGCTCGCTCAACGATGCCACGTTCCGGGTCGATCCCAATTTCGGGTTCGACGTTCCCGAAGATGTGGAAAACGTCGCGCATGTTCTGCTGGACCCGCGCCGCACGTGGGACAATCCCGAAGCTTATGACCGGGACGCAAAGAAACTGGTTGCCATGTTCGCCGAGAACTTTGCCCAGTACGAACCGTTCATTGACGCGGATGTCAAGGCGGCGGCCCTGGGGTAAAGCGGCCTCTCACGCCATGAGGCCGCGCCGCAAAAGGTTGAGGCCCGCGAAGACCAGCAAGATCAGCGTCAACTTTGCAAACAGTGTCTGATCCATCCGTCGGTGCAGTTTGAACCCCAGCCCCTGCCCGAAAAGGGCGGGAAGGACGAGCAAGGCGGAATACCAGACCGTGTCGGCGTTCAGGATGCCCGATTTCGCATGTGCTCCGACCAGCAGGACGGAACCGGCAAGATAAACGACGCCCTGCGCGCGAATATGTTCTTCCTTGGGCACCTTGAGCGCTGTCAGGTAAAGGATCGTCGGGGGCCCCCAGATGCCCGTGAGGCCGCCGAAACCACCGGCGATCGTTGCCACCACAACTTCGGTCACGCGCTCATACCCCTTGCGAATATTCATGCGCCATCCGACCAGCTGAAGGGATGTGAAAAAGATGATCATCAGCCCCAGAACGATGAACAGGATCTGGCGGGGAAGAACCGTTACCAACTGGGCCGACGCAAATATCATCCCAAACAGCACAAGGTTGAAAACCCAGTATCTCTGGAAGGTGCGCGCCGCGTGCCCGAAGCCGCCGCGAAAAGCCTGAATGGCATTCGTGAACAGCGTCGGCAGGATCAGACCCGCAATCGCGATCTCGGCGGGCAAAAAGCTGCCAATACCGGAAATCAGGATCATGGGCATGCCAAAACCAACCGCGCCCTTGACGAAACCGGCCAGCAGGACGACGAGGATCGAAAGCGATACCAGCGTGTCGGGAATACCTGAAAGGCCACCGGTCACAATATTCAGGCTCCTGAATGCCTCAAGTTTTCCATCGGGCGCGTCATATTCGTTCGCATCACACCGATATTGGGTATTTTTGTTGCGCTGCAATGCAGCATTCGTTAGGACGCTGCGAAGTGGTTCCCATCGCCGATTCTCACGAAGGGGCGTCAACAGACAGGACAGAGAAATGACCGCGACACAAGGCCCGATTCTGGAAAACTTGCGCGACCTGACACGCAAGGCGGCCCGGGCGAGTGACAAATTGCTGGAAGAGGCTCGACAAGCGCTGATGGCGCGCCTTGAAACCGACGGGCGCGTCAGTGCCGCGGCGATCGAGGCTGACCAGTGCGCGGTACACGCCTTTTCGTGGGTTGCGACTTATTGCGCGGCCCTTGGACAAATGAACCGCTGGGCCGACGGGCTGGCGGAGAGCGGAAGTTTCGGTGAAATCGAACAGCTGATCCTGCAAATCGGGTTTGGCGAATACCTGTCCCAATTGCGCGGCGGCATCCCCATGAGCCAGGGTGAAATGGCCCGGCTGGGGGACCTCGGGATTTCAGACGCGGCGCAGGATGAATTCTGGGCCGGCGCGGTTGCCACGCTCGGGCGGAACGGAAATACGCAGACCGCGCGATCGGCGCTTTGTGCCGAAATGCAGCGCCACATGGGGTCGCCGACATTCGGGGCTACCGGTCTGGATCATGAGCTTGAAATGGTGCGCGACCAGTTCCGCCGGTTCGCCGACGAGAAGATCGTGCCAAACGCCCATCAGTGGCACCTCAGGGACGAACTGATCCCGATGGAGGTTATTTCGGAAATGGCCGAACTTGGTGTTTTCGGTTTGACCATCCCCGAAGCTTATGGAGGGTTTGGATTTCCCAAGGCGGCGATGTGCGTCGTGTCCGAAGAATTGTCGCGCGGCTATATCGGCGTCGGTTCGCTTGGAACCCGATCTGAAATCGCGGCTGAACTTATCCTGTGCGGGGGGACCGAGGCGCAAAAGGAAAAGTGGCTGCCGCAGATATCCGCCGGAACGACGCTGCCGACCGCCGTTTTCACCGAACCGAACACCGGGTCCGACCTTGGCGCTTTGCGCACGCGCGCCGTGCTTGAGGGTGGCGATTACGTTGTGACCGGCAACAAGACATGGATTACCCATGCCGCGCGCGCCCATGTCATGACCTTGTTGGCGCGCACCGATCCAGCGACTGACAATTACGCCGGGCTGTCGATGTTTCTGGCCGAGAAAACCCCCGGAACCGACGAAGACCCGTTCCCGACCCAAGGCATGACCGGCGGCGAGATCGAGGTTCTGGGGTATCGCGGAATGAAGGAATACGAACTGGGTTTTGACGGGTTCCGCGTCGCGGGTGAGAACCTTTTGGGCGGTGTCGAGGGGCAAGGGTTCAAGCAGCTGATGCAGACGTTCGAAAGTGCGCGCATCCAGACGGCGGCCCGCGCGATCGGGGTGGCGCAGTCGGCCATGGAGATCGCGCTCAAATACGCGACCGACCGCAAGCAATTCGGCAAGGCGATCATCGAATTTCCTCGCGTTTCTTCCAAGCTGGCGATGATGGCGGTCGAGATCATGATCGCGCGGCAGCTCAGCTATCACTCGGCCCGCGAAAAAGACGAAGGCCGACGCTGCGATCTGGAGGCAGGAATGGCCAAGCTTCTGGGCGCGCGCGTCGCATGGGCGACAGCGGATAACGGGCTGCAAATCCACGGCGGCAACGGCTTTGCGCTTGAATATCCGATAAGCCGGGTGCTGTGCGATGCCCGGATTTTGAATATTTTCGAGGGGGCCGCTGAAATCCAGGCGCAGGTCATTGCGCGGCGGTTGCTGGAAAGCGGGCGGAACTGACGGCAACGTAGGTCGGACAATTGTCCGACCTACGTTGAACGCATACAGTCTGGCATCTTACGCGCACGGCCTGTGATAACCCGTTATTATGGTTATTTGGGTCAGCCCCCAAAAAAATACGCCGATACGAATCCGATCACCGGGACAGGAATTGAAGCGCATCACAAATCTGGATTGAATCTTAAAACCCAGTTATCCTCTGAAGGTGTTGTTTCTTTTGTTGCACGGTTGGCACGCGCAACATGAAATCGGGTCTCTACGTCATCCGGCTCAAGGATGGCGTTCTGATCGGTGGGGCAAAAAAGGCGCGAGGGTGCCGCACCGGGGGACTGAGGGAACCACTGAACGGCGCTCCCCAAAACGCACAGGTCAATCCGGTACGGAAAAAGCCAGAACACGGCTGATTTCGGAATATCGCGCACCGCTTTCCTCATGCCACGCGTTGAACGCAGTCTGAACTTTTCCAAGCGCCGTTTTGGATGTGGCCGCCCCGTCAATGACCCCCGCGGCGTTGAGCGCCGAAACCACCGAACGCGACAGAATGAAACTGTCATACCCGGCGAACCTGAGCGCGTACTGCCCCGTCGCACCCCCCAGTCGGCTGCCCCGTTTCTTCAACAGCGAAAACAGCCCCACAGTATCGGCGTAGGGCCATGCTCCGATACAGGCCGCCGCCGAACCGTGTTCCCGCGCCAGATCGGAAAGGAAAACCGCGTTATCGCGCACCGACAGGATCTTGGCGGCATGGCGCACGATGCCTGTGTCCTTGAGATGCCGGTCAAGATCATCGTCCGACATCATCGCGTTTCTGGCGATGTCAAAACCCCTGAATGCCTTTTCGAACCCCGGCCACTTGTTTTCAACGACGCTCCAGTTGAAACCCGCCTGGAACACGCGCTTTGAGAATTCAGACAGCAGGCGGTCGTCACTGAGGCCGGACAGGGGCATCTGTGGCGCCGACGAAATAAGGGCGGCCAGCGCCGCGCCGCCTTTGCGTTTTTCGGCAAGCGCCCTGATTGTTGCAAAACTCTTCATTCTCTTGCCTCTCTGGCTTTACGCAGCAGTGCGACCAGTCGCGACCTTGCGTCGGGAAGGGCGTTGCCGCCCAGTGATCTCGCCAGCCGGTGGTCCAGAAAGTAACCCGTGGTCTCAAGGCCGCGCAAGATGCCTTTCGGTGTCGTCACGTCCGGATAATCGAGAAGTTGCGACTGCCACTCTCCGGCGGCCTTTGTGCTGACGGCGCGACCGGATTTGGGTGACACATACGCCAGGTCGTTTTTTTGCCCGGTCACCGCGCAGCTGCCGAGGTCAAGTCCGAAACCCAGACCTTCGAGCAGTCGCAGTTCCCACAACAGATAGCGTTTGGCGAAATGCCGATCCCCCGGCAGGCCGTCAAGCAGATCGATGGTTGATGCGTAAATGCCGGGGTGCGGCTCGCGCTCCGGCAAGCCGAATTTCAGCAAACCGCAAATGGAATTCAACCCGGCCAGCGCCTGCCGGTTTCCCATGATCCCGGCCGCGCGCGACGTTTCCAGTTCCACGCGATAGCTGCCAAGGTGATCTTCGAGTCGGGCACGCCACGCAACATCCAGCTGGTTGCCCGGTTGCAGGACCGGGCCAAGTTTGCGTGATGCACCCCCCCTTACAATCCCCGCATGACGCCCATGCGCCCGGGTGAAAACCTCGACGATCGTCGAGGTTTCCCCGAACGGCCTGACTGTCAGCAAGACCCCGTTATCGCGCCATTCCATGCGTCAAAGCTATCCTGACAGACCCGGTTCGTCGAGAAGATGGCGACCGGTCCGGTCCTCGACCTCGATGATCCAGACATCGCGGTCGAAGCCACGCTGCCGCGCCAGCGAGGTTTCGACCTCATGATCCGGCCCTTGTGCAAGCGTGATCCAGATCCGGTTCCCCTCGGGATCAAAGCTGCGCTGAAATGCCCGCGCCTGTCCGTCAAGCGTGTTGAGCTTGACCAGCACGTTCCCGGCTGTCGCGTCGCCCCGGGCAGTGACAAACGCCGGAATATCCGCCAGCCGCAGCCGCGCCAGATATGCCTTGACCCAGAATTCCGAGGTCAGCCGGGCCATATCTAACGCTGATCGCCGTCTTTGAAATCAAGGCCCATTTCGGTGTAACGCTCGGACTCTTCAAGCCAGTTGGGGCGTACTTTCACCTCTAGGAACAAATGCGCCTTTTGACCCAGAAACGCGCTCAACTCTTGTCGCGCGGCGACACCTATGGCCTTGATCGTTTCACCCTTTGGGCCAAGCACGATCCCGCGATGGCCCTCGCGGCTGACATAAATCAGTTGGCCGACCCGGACCGAACCGTCCTTGCGTTCCTCCCAGCTTTCCGTTTCGACGGTCAGTTGGTAGGGCAGTTCCTGATGCAGACGCAGTGTCAGCTTTTCGCGCGTTATTTCAGCGGCGAGCAGGCGCAGCGGCAAGTCGGCGATCTGGTCTTCGGGGTAAAGCCACGGACCGGTCGGGACAGTCTTGCCAAGCCACTCCTTCAGGTCCTTCACCCCGTGTCCCTTGGAAGCGGAAATCATGAATGTCTCAGCAAAATCAGAGGCTTCGTTCAGTTTCGTCGTCAGGGCCAGCAAAGCCTCGCTCTTCACGCGGTCAATCTTGTTGATTGCAAGGGCCACGATCTGGTCCTCCGTTTCCCGTTCTTTCAGCGCCGCAAGGATGTTTTCAACACCCTCCGTCAGGCCGCGATGGGCCTCGATCAGCAAAACAACGATGTCCCCGTCCGCCGCACCGGACCAGGCGGCGGAAACCATGGCCCGGTCCAGCCTGCGGCGGGGTTTGAACAGACCGGGCGTATCCACGAACACAAGCTGTGCGTCGTTGTGAAGGGCCACACCCCGGATGCGGGTTCTTGTCGTCTGGACCTTATGCGTGACGATCGAGACCTTGGCCCCCACCATCGCATTCATCAGGGTCGATTTTCCGGCATTGGGTTCGCCGATCAGGGCGATGAAACCACAGCGTCCGGCGCTCATTCCCCTGCCTCCAGTGCTTGCAAGAGATCCGCCGCCGCCGCCTGTTGCGCCTGACGTTTGGACGGTGCTACGGCCGCTGCCATTGCGCCGTTTTCAAGCGAGGCGGTGATCGTGAACTCTGGCGCGTGATCCGGGCCCTTGCGGTCGGTTTCGGTATAAAGGGGCGGGTTCAGGCCGCGTGCCTGTGCCCATTCCTGAAGCGCAGTCTTGGGGTCGCGGCTTTCTTCCTTGACCGTGGAAATCCGGTCGGACCACAGTTTCAGGACGACGCTCCGGGCGACCTCAAAACTGCTGTCCAGATAAACGGCGGCAATCACTGCTTCCATTGCATCCGCCAAGAGGGCCTGCTTGCGCCGCCCGCCCGACATCATTTCGGAACGCCCAAGTTTCAGAGCGGCCCCCAGATCGATCGAAATGGCCATATCCGCGCAGGTTTCGCGCCGCACCAATGCGTTGAAACGCGGCGCCAACTGCCCTTCGGAGGCTTGCCTGTCGGCACCGAACAGCGCCTCTGAAATGACCAGAGCCAAAACACGATCCCCGAGAAACTCCAGCCGCTGATTGTCCGGTCGCGTCGGCGAGGACAGGGAAGGATGCGTCAGGGCCTCGATCAGCAGTTCAGGTCGCACGAAACTGTGGCCCAACCGGGTCGAAAACGCGCTGATGTCTTTTGACAGTTTCACTCGATCGCCTTGAAAAACCGATCGCTGCGCCATGTCCAGAACGCCATGATCGAGCGCCCCGCCGAGGAGAAAACCACCCGGTCGGCCCGCCCCACGAGGTTTTCAAAGGGCACGAAACCAACGCCTCCCACACTGCGGCTAAACCGGCTGTCCTGTGAATTGTCGCGATTGTCGCCCATGAAAAAATATTGGCCTTCGGGAACGGTGAAAACCTTGGTGTTGTCCGCAAACCCGTCATCCCGGATGTTGAGGATGTCGTGCGCAACGCCACCGGGCAAGGTTTCGCGTGAACGTGATTTCGTGCAGGTTTCACCCATCTGCGCATCGTTTTCGCATTTTGGATTGCCGCGCTGCGGACCCTGCAGCGCTTTGAGTTCGGCAAACTGGCCGGCTGGTTCCACCTTGACGGCCTCGCCATTGATGTAAAGGCGGCCTTTCCTGACCTGAATTCGGTCACCGGGAAGGCCAATCAGACGTTTGATGAAATCAACATTGCTGACCGGATGCTTGAAGACGACGACATCGCCGCGCTTGGGCTCTCCCGGCAGGATACGCCCTGAAAAGGGGCACATCGAAAACGGGCAGGAGTGGCGGGAATACCCGTAGGCCATTTTGTTGACAAACAGGAAATCCCCGATCAGCAGCGTATCTTTCATGGACCCTGACGGTATCCAGAACGGTTGAAAAAACAGCGTCCTGATGACCCCGGCCAGCAAAAGCGCATAGACGATCGTTTTCGCCCAGTCGACGACGGTTTCCACGATACCGATTTCATTCGTAACATTGTCAGCCATCAGGGGTGCCTGTCTCTTTTGAAGTTGCCGCGTTCATGGACACCGACCGGGGTGAAGTCAAGCGCCTGAGGTTACAACTGAATGTGTTTCAAAGCGGCTTCAGGGTTCGGGTTGCGGGGGGTACGCCTCGATCACGACAAAAGCCTGCGCCCAGGGATGGTCGTCCGTCAGGGTAACGTGAACATGCGCTTCCATCCCCGCCGGAGTCATTTCGCGCAAACGCGCGGCCGCCCACCCGCTGAGATGCATTCGCGGCTGGCCGCTGCGCATGTTGCTGACCGCCATGTCTTTCCACGAAATGCCCATGCGAAGCCCGGTTCCGAGCGCTTTGGAGCAGGCCTCCTTGGCGGCCCAGCGTTTGGCATAGGTGCCCGCCGTATCGGACCGGCGCTCGGCCTTGCGTTGTTCGGTCGGGGTAAACACACGGTTGCGGAAACGGTCGCCGAAACGATCCAGCGTACCGGCAATCCTGTCGATATTGGCCAGATCGGTGCCGATGCCAAGGATCATGGGGCAGGTTCCTTTCGCGTATCGGGGTTTATTCCAATGTCACCTGACCGGTGGCCTGGTTGATGCGGATGCCGACCGTTCCCCGGTTGGCAGGATCGGCGGTGCCGGTGTCTGGATCGTAGGTGTCGACGCTGATGTTGACCCGCAACCCTTTCGCGGCATCGTAACTTGCCTTTTGATCCCTGAACCCGATACCAACCCAGCCCATGCCCGGTTGGGCCGATATGACGTGGCAGGCCTGTCCCCATTCCGGATCAGGCGACAAGACCAGAAGATGGAACGAGCAACATGCCGGTTCGCCGGCGTCCAGGAGCGCGATCCTGATCGCACCATTGGCAAATATCCGGGTGTTTTGGGACCACGGCGCGACAAGATTGCGCGCCGAGGAAACCCAGTCGCAATCGTTCACGGTCTGCCCTGTTGCGTGTCCTGCAAGGGCGGTGCAAAAGGCCGCCGTCAACAAAAGTCGTTTCATCTTTCAATCCTCGCCAAATGTCTCGCGGCGCGCTTCGTCAATCAGCGCACGCATCTGGATCATGGCGTTTTTCAGCCCGACGAAAATTGCCTCGCCGATCAGAAAGTGTCCGATATTGAGTTCCATCACTTCGGGGAAGGCGGCGACGGGCTTGACCGTATCAAAGGTGAGGCCGTGGCCCGCGTGAACTTCCAACCCGATGTCATGGGCAAAGGCGGCCATTTCGCGCAATCTCAGGAGCTCGCGATCGCGTTCGTCCAACCTGTTCTCGGCGTAGGCGTCGCAATAGGCGCCGGTGTGCAGTTCGACAACCGGCGCGCCGATGCGGGCGGCCGCCTCGATCTGCCGCTTGTCGGCAGCGATGAAGATCGAAACACGGCAGCCTGCATCGCGCAAGGGGGCGATGAAATGGGCAAGCCGGTTTTCTTCGCGGGCAACTTCAAGACCGCCTTCGGTCGTCCGCTCCTCGCGTTTTTCGGGAACCAGACAAACCGCATGCGGCCTGTGGCGCAGCGCGATCTTCTGCATTTCGTCGGTCGCAGCCATTTCGAAGTTCAACGGGACGGTCAGCTGATCGGAAAGTGCCTCGATGTCGCTGTCGGTGATGTGGCGGCGATCCTCGCGCAGATGGGCGGTAATGCCGTCAGCGCCCGCCTGCGCTGCCAGCAACCCGGCCCTGACCGGGTCGGGACAAGCGCCGCCGCGCGCGTTTCTGACGGTGGCCACGTGGTCGATGTTGACCCCCAGCCGAATGTTACCAAGGGGAGCGGTCAGGCCGGTATTCATATCAAGAGTCTTTTCGTTGCTGATTCCCGCGATGACCTTATGCCAGTCAGGGCGTGTCGTCAGCACTTTTGGCCTTTTTTACGCGGCGTTCCTTCCAGCGCGCCAGCAATCGGCCCGTTCGCCGTTTCTGATAAGCCGATATCACCGGCCGGCTGATCAGGTAACACGCAATGCCGGAAATCGTGCCGGGCAGCAGGCCGCCGACAAGATAAGGCAGAAACACATCGGCAACAAAGGCCTGGAGATCGGACCAATCCGCGACACGCACGGTGAACAACGCTTTGAAATTATACCAGAAATCGGCCGCCGCAAAGCTGAAAAGATGCAAGATGGTCTCGTGGTTGGCAGGGGTTGCCCCCGCGCCCAGCATCCATTGGCCCAGCGATAATGCGGACGCGGCGATAAAAGGAAAGGTCAGGGGATTGCCAAAAAACGTGCCAAGAAGGGCCGCAACGACATTACCTCTGAACAGCAGCGCCAGCGCCGTTGCAAGCACGAAATGCAGTCCGAATAATGGAGTGAAACTGACAAACACCCCCAGTCCGACTCCGCGGGCGATTTTCTGCGGCGTATCGGGCAACCGCCGCAGACGATGGCCGACATAGCTGACCGCCCGCCGCCAGCCGGAGCGCGGATAAACCCCTTCGATCAGCCAGCGGCCCCAGCTGAGTTTATTGCGTCTCTTGAATACCATTCACTTTCACAATCGCTGCCCGCCGGAACGGAATCACCTCTATTCGCGCCTCAGAGACCTTCGGGCGGCTCCCGATGTCGCGAGATCTGTGCAACATCGGAATCTGCTTCGACCGCAGTAAGGACATTATGGAGATGTTCAACATCCCGCACCTGGATTTCCAACAGCATTCTGTAGTAATCCGGCTTTTTTTCTGTAAATCGCATGTCAGAGATATTGGCGTTCTGTTCCCCGATCAAGGTACAGATACGGCCAAGTGATCCAGCGTCATTCGCCAACGTGATTTCAATGGTCGCGGGGTTGACGGGCGCGTGGTCGCCTGCGCTCCAGTGAAGGTCGATCCACCGGTCGGGCTGATCGTCGAGCTGCATGAGCGTGTCGCAGTCTATGGCGTGAACCCGGACGCCCTTGCCGCGATACGTGATCCCGACGATACGCTCGCCCGGCAGGGGCTGACAACACGCGGCGGGTTCGGCGATCTGCTCGGCATTGAGGCCAACCATCGCGCGCCCGGTCGCCGCCGCGTCCCCGGCCCTGTCGCGGGTCAACTCGGGATAGAGCACCTCGACAACTTCGTCGCCGTTGATTTCGGCGTTTCCAAGCATTGCCAGCAGGTCGCCGGGGTCCGATATCCCCAACTGGCGCGCGGCGGTTGCTATGGCTTTGTCGGTGACTTTCTTCCCCACCCGTTCAAAGGCGACCCGTGCGAGTTCCTGACCCAATCGGACCGCCCCGTCGCGCCGTTCTTCGCGCAGCGACCGGCGGATCGCCGATTTGGCGCGGCCGGTCACGGCGATGTCCATCCAGGTTGCCTGCGGGCGCTGGCCCTCGGCGGTGATGATCTCGACCGACTGGCCATTGCGCAGGCGGGTCCAGAGAGGGACGCGGATGCCGTCGACCTTTGCCCCGACGCAGGCGGACCCGATGCGGGTATGGATGGAAAAGGCAAAGTCGATGGGCGTTGCCCCGCGCGGCAATTTGATGACTTCACCCTTGGGGGTGAAGCAAAAGACCTGGTCGGAAAACATCTCCAGTTTCAGGTGCTCCAGAAACTCGTCGTGATCTTCGGATTGCTCGACCCTTTCGGTCAGCCCGGCCAGCCACTTGAACGGATCAACCGCAAAGGGGTTTTCCACGCGTTGTCCGTCTTTATAGGACCAATGCGCGGCAACACCCGCTTCGGCGACCTCGTGCATCTGGCGGGTGCGGATCTGAACTTCGACCCGCTTGCCGTCACGTCCCGAAACCGTCGTGTGAATGGACCGGTAACCGTTCGTCTTGGGCTGGCTGATGTAATCCTTGAAACGCCCCGGTACGGCGGCCCAGCGTTGGTGAATCGCGCCCAGGACGCGGTAACAATCCCCGATGTCGCCGGTCACGATGCGAAACCCGTAAATGTCCGAAAGCCGCGAAAAGCCTTCTTTCTTTTCCTGCATCTTGCGCCAGACGGAATAGGGCTTTTTCTCGCGTCCGAAAACGTCCGCGTGCACGGAATGTTTTTCCAGAACGTCGCGAATGTCCCGGGTGATCTGGGGGATGAGGTCGCCGGTTTGGCTGCGCAGCGTCAGAAACCGTCTGATGATCGAGGTCCGACCCTCGGCGTTCATGACGTGAAAGCTGAGGTCTTCAAGCTCCTCGCGGATGGATTGCATGCCCATGCGACCGGCAAGGGGGGCGAAAATCTCCATCGTTTCGTGGGCTTTTTGCTGCTGCTTTTCCAATGGTAAGTGCTTGATCGTGCGCATGTTGTGCAGACGGTCCGCCAGTTTCACCAGCAGAACCCGCAAATCCTTGGACATGGCCAGCAGGAGCTTTCGGAAATTCTCGGCCTGTCGCGTTTCCGAGGAATTCAGCTCCAGGTTGGTCAGTTTTGTGACACCATCGACAAGCTGAGCAACCTCGGCGCCGAAGGTCTCCTTCACCTCGCCATAGGTGGATTTCGTGTCCTCGATGGTGTCGTGCAGCAAGGCCGTGGCGATCGTGGCATCGTCCAGTTGTTGTTCCGTCAGAATCGCGGCCACTTCGATGGGGTGCGAAAAATAGGGTTCCCCGGACCGGCGGACCTGCCCTTTGTGCATGACCTCGCCGTAGCGATATGCATTTCGGATGAGGTCCGCGTTTGTTTCGGGGTTGTAGTTGCGGATCAGATCAACCAGATCTTCGACTTCGATCATGGTTTACCGCTCCTTAAGCGGGCGCGGCCGGTCATCCGGCCACGTGGCTCACTTCATTTCCTGGGCTTCCATCAGGGCGCGCAACAGGTTTTCCTCGGACTGGTCGTCATCGGGCTTGTCTTCTTCAGCGGCCCCCATCAACAGCGCCATCTGATCTTCTTCGGGTTCGTCGACTTCGATCTGGGTCTGGTTGCTTTCGATGTAGGATTCGCGCAGGCCTTCGGCCGTCAGCGTTTCTTCCGCGATTTCGCGCAGGGCGCAGACCGGGTTCTTGTCTTTGTCGCGGTCGATCGTCAGTTCAACGCCGGACGACAATTCACGCGCGCGGTGTGCAGCCAGCATCACCAGTTCGAACCGGTTGGGAACTTTGTCGACGCAATCTTCTACTGTTACACGGGCCATCTGGCGCTCCACTTGACGAAAAACGGGCGGGAACACGCTACCTATGGCCATTCTGTGGGGAATTCAAGCGGTTTAACGTATCCATCGCGTGCAAATTCGCGTGGTTTTTCCGCGATGTGAATGCCCTGTCGCATTGCGCCGAAAGCGTTCCGGTCTATACTGCCTGAATGTCCGCTGACCGGCCCCTTGCGGGCATCCTATTGATGGTGTGTTTTTGCGTTCTGGCGCCCACGGGTGACGCAACGGCAAAGTATCTGGGCGCGACCATTCCCCTGATCCAGCTTTTGCTCGTACGATTCGCATTTCAGGCATTCATGCTGTTGCCTGTCCTGTGGGCAAGGCAAACCTCGCTTGGGATGAGCGGGTTTCTTCTGCGAATGACATTCTATCGCACCATCCTTCATATCGCCGGGGTCGGAACGATTTTCGCCGCATTTCGGTTTCTGCCGCTGGCTGACGCGCTGGCGATTGCCTATGTCATGCCCTTCATCATGCTGCTGCTGGCCAGAACCGTCCTGAACGAGGAGGTCGGCGCACGGCGACTGATCGCGTGCGTCGTCGGGTTCGCGGGTACATTGCTGGTCATCCAACCCAGCTTCATGACGGTGGGCGCGCCGGCGTTGCTGCCTCTGGCCACTGCGGTGATCTTTTCGTTCTTCATGCTGGTCACACGCAAGATCGCCAAGCAAACCGATCCCCTGGTGTTGCAGACAATGAGCGGAATGATGGGGTTGCCGATCCTCGTTGCGGCTGCGGTGGCCGGCAGCGCCAGTGGCATTCACTTCCTGCGCCTCGTGGTGCCGACACCTTTTGAAATGGCGCTTTTGGCGGGGATCGGAATCCTTGGATCCGGCGCGCATCTGCTGATGACGTGGTCGTTGCGATTCGCGCCCACGTCAACGCTTGCCCCTGTGCAATACCTCGAAATCCCGTTTGCCACGCTGATCGGCTGGATCGTGTTTCAGGACCTGCCGAACGGTTCCGCGGCCATTGGTATCGCGATCACGATTTCAGCGGGGCTTTACATCATTTTTCGCGAACACCGCATGGCGGCGGAGCGGCAGTTGCGCATCAATGCCTCCTGACGGGAACCGGATCAGGACAAGGGTTTGATGCCATCCAGGGTCCCGGCCGGCAGAGCGGCGAGCATTTCTGTCACGGTCATCTTGAGAACAGGGTGTGTCCAGTCCGGGGCGATATCGGCCAGAGGCGTCAGCACGAAACCGCGCTCGTGAAGACGCGGATGGGGAAGGATCAACCGGTCGGGCGCAATTTCGGTTTGCCGTGCGGGTTCAAGACGCATCCAGCGCGTGAAGGTCTCCATGTCGGGCAGGACCGCTTCGCCAAAACTGATCAGATCAAGGTCGATTGCGCGGGCCTCCCAGCGTTTCTTGCGCACCCGCCCCAGCCGGTATTCGACCGCGTGCAGATCGGCCAGCACGTCACTCGGCGTTTTCGACGTTTCAACCAGTGCCGCTGCGTTGACGAACGCGGGGCCGGAACCCGGCGGGAAGGCCGGCGTTTGGTAGAGCCGGCTTTGCGCGATTGTCTTCAGGCCGGATCGTGAAAGCAACTCCAGAGCGAAAGCGACGGTTTCAGCGGCATCCCCTGCTTGCGAGCCAAGGTTGGATCCCGCGGCAATCATACACTTTGTCACGATTTCAAGAGAAGATTTAACTTGAAGACCCACCAAAATGCCCTATCTTGAACGCACATTGTCTCAACAGTGATTACACCCCGTAACACCACTCAAAATCATTGGCGAGATTTCTTTTTGATAGGGAAACACATTATGTTTTACCGTGACGAGAGGCTTGCTCTCTTCATAGATGGAGCGAACCTTTATGCGGCCGCCAAGGCGCTTGGTTTTGACATCGACTACAAACTTCTCAGGACCGAGTTCATGCGACGTGGCAAACTGCTGCGCGCGTTTTACTATACGGCGCTTTTGGAGAATGACGACTACTCGCCCATCCGCCCTCTGGTCGACTGGCTGAATTACAACGGCTTTCACATGGTCACCAAACCGGCAAAGGAATTCACCGATTCCATGGGCCGTCGCAAGGTGAAAGGGAACATGGATATCGAGCTGGCCGTTGATGCGATGGAACTTGCGCCCAACGTGGATCACATCGTGATCTTTTCGGGGGATGGCGATTATCGACCGCTTGTTGAATCGGTTCAGCGTCAGGGCGTGCGCGTTTCCGTCGTGTCCACGATCCGCTCGCACCCGCCGATGATCGCGGATGAACTGCGCCGTCAGGCCGACAATTTCATCGAGCTTGAGGAACTGAAGGACGTCATCGGTCGCCCCCCGCGCCCCGAAGCGCCCGTGCGTTCCGACGAGGTCGAATTCGCCGAAGACTGATCTGTCCCGTTGAACTGCGTGCATCCCCGCCGGTTCGCCCGGGCAGGGGGTGCATTGCGCTTTACGCTCAACTTTCGTAAATCCATCGGGTTCCAGTTCCAACCGTGAGCCGAGGCGAAACGTCGTGCCTTCCAAACCCGCCCTTGATCTTTTCCTTGCCGCACCGCGCGGGTTTTGCGCGGGCGTGGACCGGGCGATCAAGATCGTGGAAATGGCGATCGAAAAATGGGGCGCACCGGTGTTCGTGCGCCATGAAATCGTGCACAACAAATACGTCGTTGACGGTTTGCGCAAAATGGGCGCCGTTTTCGTTGAAACTCTTGAAGAATGCCCCGACGATCGCCCGGTGATTTTTTCGGCACATGGCGTGCCCAAATCCGTGCCGCGCGCCGCTCAGAAACGCAACTTGGTTTATGTGGATGCGACCTGCCCGCTGGTGTCCAAAGTGCATATCGAGGCTGAGCGGCATAACGAAAACGGTCTTCAGATGGTCATGATCGGTCATCAGGGCCACCCCGAGACCATCGGCACCATGGGCCAATTGCCAAAAGGCGAGGTTTTGCTGGTTGAATCGGTTTCGGATGTTGCGCGGATTTCCCCGCGCGACGAAAGCCGTCTTGCCTATATCACGCAAACGACGCTGTCCGTCGGGGATGCGGCGGAAATCGTCAGCGCACTGAAAGACCGGTTTCCCGGTATCATCGGTCCGCACAAGGAAGACATCTGCTATGCCACGACCAACCGGCAGGAAGCGATCAAGGCGGTAGCGCCGCTCGTGGATGCTTTGCTGGTCATCGGTTCACCCAATTCTTCGAATTCGCGGCGGCTGGTTGAGGTCGCGCAGAAATCCGGATGCAGCTATTCGCAACTGATCCCGCGCGCCGCGGACATAGACTGGCGTGCACTCGCAGGTGCCGGCAGGATTGGGCTGTCGGCGGGGGCCTCGGCCCCGGAAGTTCTGATTGAAGAGGTCCGGCAAGCGTTCAGGGACCGGTATGATGTGACGTGTCACACAATCGAGACCGAAAAGGAAAATGTGACATTCAAAGTACCGAAACTGCTGCGCGAGACGGCATGAGTGTCGACGCAAAAACTCTGAAAGCTTATGAGGAACGCGCGGGGCAATACGCCGGGCTGACCTCCGGCTCCGACGCCTACCCCACGCTTTCGCTCTTTATCGGGGCGGTTGCGGCCGGTGGGCGCGTTCTCGATCTGGGGTGCGGGCCGGCTCATACGGCGGCAATCATGTCAAGAGCCGGGTTGTCGGTGGACGCCGTCGATGCTTCGCCCGAAATGGCGAAACAGGCGCTTTCGCTTTACGGGATCACGGTCAGCCTGCAAAGTTTTGACGATCTTGACGCCGATGCCCGCTATGACGGTGTCTGGGCCAGTTTCAGCCTGCTGCACGCCCCGCGCAGGGATCTCCCGCGTCATCTCGGCGCAATCCATCGTGCACTCAAACCCGGTGGAGTTCTGTTTCTGGGGATGAAAACCGGTTCCGGCGAACGGCGCGACAGGCTGGGGCGGTGGTATAGTTATTACCGCGTGAAGGATCTGAAAGGTCTGTTGCAGGGGGCCGGGTTCTCGGTGACTGGCACCCACGAGGGACGGGACAAGGGCCTGTCTGGCGATGTTTCGCCCTGGGTCGTGGTGGCCGCATATGCCTGAACTGATCGCCTACACGGACGGGGCCTGTTCGGGCAACCCCGGTCCGGGCGGCTGGGGCGTTTTGCTGCTGGCCAAAAAGGGTGGCGTCGTTGTCCGCGAGCGGACGCTCATGGGGGGGGACCCTGACACCACCAACAACCGCATGGAACTGATGGCGGCGATCTCGGCGCTGGAGGCGCTGGACCGCGCCGCAACTCTGGTGGTCGTCACCGACAGCACCTATGTCAAAGGCGGGGTGACCGGCTGGATGGAGGGCTGGAAACGCAACGGCTGGAAAACCTCAGCCAGGAAACCCGTCAAGAACGTGGATTTGTGGCAGCGGCTCGACACCGCGCAGGCGCGACATAGCATCGACTGGAGATGGGTCAAGGGCCATGCCGGGCACGACGAGAACGAGCGCGCAGACGAACTGGCCCGCGCCGGGATGGAGCCTTACAAGAACACCGCGCGCAATCAGGAAAAATAGGTCTTGTAGATCCAGACCAGCACCAGTGATCCCAGCAACGCGCCGATGAAACCGGCGGCAAGGCCAAGCACAAGCAGCAGCGTTTTCAGGACGAACCCGCCGATGAGCGCACCCAGAACACCGATGGCGACCGTCACCGCAATGTTTGTTTCAAGCTTCAGAATCCGCGTTGCAAGGAAACCCGCCGCTGCGCCGATGATTAACAACAAGACAATGCCCATGGTGACCTGACCTCTGACTTTCCTGCGCCTGATATGGGCATTCAGGGCGAAATGTTAAGCCCCTTCACGTCAGAATCGCACCCGGCGCCAATCCGGTGCCGCGCCAGAATTCCTGGGCCGTCATGACGGATTTCCCGGCCCGTTGCAGCAAGAGCGCGCTGAGCGAACCGTTGCCGCATGCAATGTCCATCGACGCATTCAGAATCTCGCCGGGTTTTCCCGAACCCCGGGACAGTTCGCTCTTGAGAATCTTCAGCCTTTCGCCCGCTATTTCGCACCATGCGCCGGGAAAAGGCGACAATCCGCGGATTTGGCGGTCAACGTCGATGGCGTCCTGTCGCCAGTCCACCCGCGCCTCGGCCTTGTCGATCTTGCTGGCATAAGTCACCCCGTCCTGCGATTGCACCGAAGGTTGGAGTGTCGCCATGTCGTCAAGTCCGGTGACGATCAGTTCAGCCCCGAGCGCGCTCAGACATGCGCTGAGCTCGCCGCTCGTTGTTTGGGTTCCAATCTCTTGTTCGCCGCAAAGAAGCACGGGGCCGGTATCCAGACCGCTGTCCATCTGCATGATGGAAATGCCGCTCTTTTCGTCCCCCGCCATGATCGCGCGCTGAATGGGTGCCGCGCCGCGCCAGCGCGGCAACAGCGACGCATGGATGTTCAGACATCCCCGTTTCGGCGCCTGAAGCACATCGACCGGCAGGATCAGACCATAGGCAACCACCACGGCGACATCAGCCCTGAGCGCCGCGAATTCGGCGACAACGGACGGATCGCGGAAATGCTCGGGATGGCGCACGACCAGTCCCATTTCCTCGGCACGCGACTGAACCGCCGAAGGCCGGAGCGCCTTTCCCCGCCCCGCGCGCCGCGCGGGCTGACAGTAGACCGCAACAATCTGGTGGCCGGCGGCAATCAACGCATCAAGAGCCGGAACAGAAAATTGCGGCGTTCCCATAAAGACGACACGCATCGTTCAGCCCCCCTTTTTGGCCAGTTTCGCCGCTTTGGCCAGCAGCATCCTGCGTTTCACGGGCGAAAGCGCGTCAAAATACATCCTGCCGTTCAAATGGTCGATCTGATGCTGAACCGACGTCGCCCAGAGCCCGACGAAATCCTTTCGCACCCGCATCCCCAGATGGTCGATGTAAGACACCAGCACCGCACGGGGGCGTTTGATTTTGGCGTGAACGCCGGGCAGGTTGGGGCTGGCTTCGGTCTCTTCGGAGAATTTTCCGCTGGCGTGAATGATCTCGGGGTCCGCCATGCGCAAAGGCTGGTTCTTGGTTGCCGAGCAGTCAACAACCGCCAGCCGTTTCAACACGCCGATCTGAGGGGCGGCCAGACCAATGCCGGGCATCGCATACATGGTGTCCAGCATGTCCTGCCACAGCCCCGGAACCGTTTCGTCGATGGTTATGACAGGTTGCGCGACGGTTCGCAGCGTCTGGCTGGGCCAGGGAACGAACGCGCGCACCGCCATCAGCCGCGCGCCCTTTCTTTCTTGAGCTTCTTCATCTTCTTGGTGATCATCGAGCGCTTGATCTTGCTGAGGTAATCAATGAACAGGATGCCGTTCAGATGGTCGATCTCGTGCTGAACACAGGTCGCGCCCAGCCCGTCGAATTCGCGTTCGTGGGCCTTTCCGTTAAGGTCGGTGAAGGAAATGCGAACGGTGGCCGGGCGCGTCACCTCCTCGAACTGTTCGGGGATCGACAGGCAACCCTCTTCATGGGTGTTCAGTTCTTCCGAGGCCCAGGCGACCGAGGGGTTGATCAGGGCCAGCGGGGCCGGGCTGTCCTCCTTGCCGGCGCAATCCATGACGAAAAGGCGTTTCAGCACACCGACTTGCGGCGCCGCCAGCCCGATCCCCGGGGCATCGTACATGGACTGAAACATCTCGTCCGCCAGTTTTCTGACCTCAGCGTTTATGTCGGCAACAGGCGCACACACCTTTTTCAGGCGCGGGTCGGGGTGGATCAATATGGGTCGGAGGCTCATGCAGCGGGATTTAAGCAAACATCTCGTTCAGCGCAAGGTACGGAAACGCGGATTTTGCGGTTGCAGCGGCGGATTAACGCGTTAGCCTGCGGCAACGTATTCAGGGACATTTGAAATGGATTTCGACGAGATCATCGATCGCAGAGGTACACATTCCATCAAGTGGGATGATATGCAATCCCGCTATGGAGTCTCGCCCGCAGACGGGCTGGCCATGTGGGTGGCGGACATGGATTTCAGGCCACCCCAATGCGTGAGCGATGCCCTTCGCGCCATGGTCGATCATGGCATATTCGGCTATTTCGGCGATGATCGCGATTACCGTGCGGCCATTACATGGTGGATGAAAAACCGTCACGGATGGCAGGTTGATCCCGACTGGATTTCAACGACTCACGGGCTTTGCAACGGAACCGCGCTTTGTATCGAGACATATACCGATCCGGGTGATGGCGTGATCCTGTTCACCCCTGTTTACCATTCTTTTGCAAAGATCATCCGCGCCTCCGGGCGCGCGTTGGTGGAATGTCCGCTCGTCAATCGGGATGGGCGGTACGGGATGGATCTGGAGGCTGCTCAGGACAGGCTGACCGGGCGCGAAAAGATGGTGATATTCTGTTCGCCTCACAATCCGGGCGGGCGCGTCTGGGATGTCTCGGAAATCAAGGCGCTGGCGGCGTTCTGCGCGCGCAACGGGTTATTACTGGTCAGCGATGAAATCCATCACGACCTGGTTTTTCCCGGCCAGCGGCACACGCCCACGGCCAGCGCGGCGCCTGAAATCACGGATCGTCTGGTGGTCATGTCGGCGACGACGAAAACGTTCAACCTGGCAGGCGGGCACACCGGAAACGTGATCATTCCCGACAAGGCATTGAGGGGCCGGTTTTCCGCCACGCTCGCGGCACTCAACCTTTCGCCCAATTCCTTCGGACTGCAAATGGCAACCGCGGCTTACAGCCCGGAAGGGGCCAGGTGGGTCGACCACTTGATGGATTATCTTGACGAGAACCAGCGCGTGTTCAACACCGGTCTCGCGGCAATACCCGGCGTTTCGCCGATGCGGATGGCGGCGACCTATCTGTCCTGGGTCGATTTTTCCAGGACCGGCATGGATGTGGCCGAAATCAGGAGAAGGATCGAAGGCAAAGCGCGAATCGCCACGAATTACGGCGAGACTTTCGGCACCGGCGGCGAAACCTTCATGCGGTTCAACATCGGTCTGCCGCGCGCGCGGATCAACGACGCGGTCACCCGTATGCAAGCGGCTTTCGCCGATCTTCAGTAGCGGTTTTCCAAGGTCATCCCCGGATCATACCGGCACGCCCGATGACGAACCCATGGTTGAAGGGCGGGCAGAAGATTGCACCGCGCGTTCACCCCCCCGGTCTTTTGGCACCAACGCCGTCCCCAATTCCGTCCGGTGGCGGCACCGGGCAGCGCCTGGCCTGCCCGTCACGCTGAAAGCGCGCATCCTGCGCGACGGGGCGCTTTACAACGTTTTGAAATGAAACGAGGTTTCAAATATCCACGGCGTCCCTTCCAAGCCTTCAAAGGTGCAACGCCCTCCCAGTGTCGGGCGCGTCCCTCATCGCTGCTTTGTTAAGGTTGCGAGGGACACGGTGAACCAAAT
>CAYXNM010000014.1:0-30943 GCA_964466385.1 uncultured Rhodobacter sp.
GGCAGGCAGGCGCTGCCCGGTGGTGCCGCCGGACGGGAATGGGGACGGGGTTCGTACCAAAAGGCCGGGGGTTGAACGCGGGCTGCGATCTTCTACTACCCCTCAATCATGGGTTGGTCATTGGGCGTGCTGGTACGCCACGAACCTTGGCGTCCGGCGGCGAAAGCCGGTTCACGCGCGCCAGAAATTCGCCGTAAACAACACATAGAACGACAGGATTTCCAGCCTGCCCGCCAGCATTCCAAAAACCATCAGCCATTTGGCGGCTTCGGGGAACGCATCCATCGCGCCCATGTCGCCGATTTCAGACCCAAATGCCGGGCCGATATTGGCAACCGAGGTCCACGCCGCTGTCAGCGCCGTTTCGTTGGACAGACCGGTAAAGGATAGAAGAATGGCGATCACACCCAGCGTGACAAAAAAAGCCGTAAAGAACGACGCGACCGAGTCAACAACCCCCTGGCTGAGGGCCTGCCCCCCCAATCGCGGGCTGGCGACAAGATCGGGATAATGAATGCGCCTGATCTGGGATTTGATGCTCTCAAGAACCACCAGCCAGCGGAAAATCTTGATCGAACACGCCGTGGATCCGGTGCAACCGCCGACAAGCCCGACGATCAACGCCACGATAAGCGGGAAAGCCCCCCATGTGGTGACATCTTCGGATGTGTATCCGGTTCCGGAAAACAGTGTCACCAGGTTGAAAATGGACTCCCTGATGATTGCCTCGAGGTCTTCACCGCTGGTCACCCACCGATAAACGCCCACGGCAATGCAGGAATAGGCAATCCATTTGAGATAAGCGCGCACCTGAATATCCGCGACCAGCGGACGTGCCGACCCCCCCGCCAGCTGCACGAACCGAATGAGTGGCAGGCTGGCAAGAATCATGAAGGTTGCCGATACGTATTCCAGCGGGCCGGAAAACCGCGAAAACGAGGCGTCACTGGTGGAAAACCCGCCCGTTGAAATGGTCGTGAACGCATGCACGATGGCATCAAACGCCCCCATTCCAAAGGCAATATAGGCAAGAATACACGCCAGCGTCAGCGCGATATAGGTCCAGAGCAACGAGCGCGCGATATCCAGCGCGCGCGGCAGGATTTTTCCCAGCGTGTCAAATCCCTCGGTCAGAAAGAACTGCATCCCGCCAACGCGCATGGCCGGAAGGAAAATCATCGCAACGATAACAATCCCCAGACCGCCCAGCCATTGCAACAGGCCACGCCACAGCAAGACCCCCTGCGGCAGGTTTTCAAGCCCCGTGAACACCGTCGAACCCGTGGTTGTCATTCCGGAAACCGCCTCGAAATAGGCGTTGGCGAAATCGACATGCGGACTGCCCAGCATGAACGGAACAGACCCGAACAGCGGCAGAACGGCCCAGACGGCCGAAGTCAGAAGAAACGACTGACGCACCGTCAGCCCGGCAGCCCCCGCGCTGCGCGTTGTCAGGGACAGCGCCGCACCGATGAACATGGTCAGAAGGCCGACCAGCCCGAATACCAGCCCCGATTGCCCGCCCGTCACCCCATCAAGTACGGCCGAGGGCAGCATGAAAGCGCCCAGAACCGCGATCAACCGCCCCAGAATGTGAACGACGGGCGCGAAATCCACGCTAAAGGCCCCTTGCTCGTGGATCGAACCGTAGGGTTCGAACCACTGGGAACACCGTTGTCATGACCTGCTTGGTTTTTCGCGTTTCCGGCACGATCAGTCGTCCAGCCTGACCAGTTGTTTTCCAAAATTCTCGCCCTTGAGGAGTTCGATAAAGGCGCGGGGTGCGTTCCTGAGACCGCGTGTCACGGATTCGCGGTATTTGAGTCTGCCGCTGCCGATATGGCCCGATACCTCTTTCACGAAAGCCGGAAAACGGTCGTAGTGATCCGAAATGATGAACCCCCTTACGTGCAGCCGGTTGACCAGAATGGACCGCCAAACCAGTGGCAACAGGTTCGCGCCCTCGTTCGCAGCGGCACCGAGGCCGCCTGAATTGTACCACGATATCATGCCGCACACCGGAATTCTGCCGCCAAGGTTCATCAGCGGGATGACCGCCTCCAGTGTTTTTCCGCCGATGTTTTCAAAATAGATGTCCACGCCGTCCGGGCAGGCCTGCTGTAATCGCGCGCGCAAGGTACGCGCGTCGTTCGCGTCCTTGTGGTCAACACAGGCATCAAACCCCAGTTCACTGACGGCATAATCGCATTTTTCAGCGCCGCCCGCGACCCCGACCACACGCAGCCCGTATATCCTGGCCAACTGCCCCACCACGGACCCGACCGCACCGGTTGCCGCCCCGACCACAAGCGTTTCGCCCGCCTTGGGGGTCGCATGGTCGTTCAGCCCCACATAGGCCGTGATCCCCGGCATCCCCAGAACCCCCAGGGCCGTGGACACGGGGGCAAGCGACGGGTCGAGCTTTCGCATTAAAGCCCCGGTTGAGATAACGTGGCTCTGCCAGCCAAAAGGCCCGGTGACGATCTCTCCCGTCTTGAAACCCTTGTGGCGGCTCTGGATGACTTCGCCAACGCCGGCGCCCTCCATCACGCCCCCCAGCGGAACCGGGGCCGCATAGGATTTGCCCGCATCCATCCGCCCGCGCATGTAAGGGTCCAGCGACAGCCATTGCCCCCGGATCAGGATCTGCCCGTCCTCAAGATCAGGCAGCGGTCCGCTTTCAAGCCCAAAATCGCTGAGCTGCGGCGCGCCATCGGGCCGGGCGACCAAGACGATCTGCTGTCTCTCACTCATTACCATTCCCCCTTCATGCCGGCGGATATTCCGGCCAAAGACGTTTGAATTCAATCCGATTGTTGGCTTGACGTGGGGATTCCCCCACTTTTCCCGGTTTTCGCTGGTCGGATTTGTTCGCGGGCGGGCGAACATGGGCGCGAAACCGGTGGATCCGGTCTGACGGGCACCAGCGTGCGGGATATGCACCCAAAGGTCGCTTGATCCATCCCATTCGCTTTCCGATTGCTGACAGGGAACATCACTATTGATAGTTGACAGATCAATAGTCTGGTACTAAACGCCGATAACGATCTCTCAAATTCAGGTCTGCTCATGATCACATCGGCTCAGATGAAGGCGGCGCGCGCGCTGTTGGGACTCGACCAGAAATCACTTGCGGCACTTGCCGGTATATCCGTTCCGACCATTCAGAGGATGGAATCAAGCCAGGGGCAGGTGCGCGGCGTCATCGACAGCCTGTCGCGCGTCGTGCAGGCGCTCGACGACGCCGGCGTGGAATTGCTGGGAGAAGATTCAAACGGAGGACGCGGTGTGCGTCTGAAATTACCGCAAACCGATGCGACCCAAGGCGCGACCGATTCCAGCGGAGATCTGCTCAAGTGACGCCTGTCGAGTTTTCCGCAAGCCTGGCAGCCCTGCTCGTCCTTCTGGCGCCGATTTCCGTGATCCTGTCAAAACGCGTGGGCACATCCAATGCCGTCTATGGTACAACTGCCGTTGTATCGGGCCTGCTGGCGGTTGGCGGGCTTTGGGTGCTGTCGGGCCATTCTGCCGCCTCGACCATGTCCCTGCCGATTGGCCTGCCCTGGATCGGTTCGCATTTTCGGCTGGATCCGCTGGCCTCGTTCTTTCTGGTCGTTGTCGGTCTGGGAGGTGCTGTCATCAGTGCCTATTCGATCGGCTATGGGCGGCACGAGGCTGAACCGGGCCGGGTCTTGCCGTTCTATCCCTCGTTCATCGGGGCGATGGTCTTTGTCATTCTGGCGGATGACGCCTTCACGTTCCTGTTGTCATGGGAGGTCATGTCGATCCTGTCCTGGGCTTTGGTGATGACCCACCACCGCAAGGACGAAGTTCGCTCCTCGGCACTGGTCTACCTGACCATGGCGGCTTTTGGCACGATGGCGCTGATACTGGCGTTCGGGTTGCTGGCGGGAACCGATGGAAACTACATGTTTTTTTCCATGCGCCTGGCGCCGCGTTCGCCGGAGGTCTCCTCGATCATCGTCATTCTGATGCTGCTAGGTGCCGGGTCCAAGGCCGGGATCGTGCCCCTGCATATCTGGTTGCCCCTGGCGCATCCCGCGGCGCCCAGCCATGTGTCCGCATTGATGAGCGGTATCATGACCAAGGTCGCGATCTATGGCTTTATCCGCGTGACTTTCGATCTGGCCGGGCAGTCCGCATGGTGGTTGCCCCAGATCGTGCTGGCGATTGGCGCAGTGACCGCGGTGATGGGCGTGCTCTATGCGTTGATGCAGCACGATCTGAAGAAACTGCTGGCGTACCATACGGTCGAGAATATCGGAATTATCTTTATCGGTCTCGGGCTGGCGATGGCGTTCCGGCAGAACTACATGTTCGGGGCCGCGGCGCTGTCCTTGTCCGCCGCCCTCTTTCACATCTTCAACCATTCCATCTTCAAGAACCTGCTGTTCCTGGGGTCGGGTGCAATTCTGACTGCGACCGGACAGCGCGACATGGAAAAGATGGGCGGCCTCATTCACCGGATGCCTGTCACCTCGGTGGTCTTTCTGGTGGGATGTGTGGCCATTTCCGCGTTGCCCCCGTTCAATGGTTTCGTGTCGGAATGGCTGACGTTTCAGGCGATCCTGCTCAGCCCGGACATTCCGCAATGGGGCCTCAAGATAACCATCCCCGCGGTCGGAGGTCTGTTGGCCCTGGCTGCCGCCCTGGCCGCCGCCTGTTTTGTAAAAGTCTATGGCGTCGTCTTTCTGGGCCGCGCGCGCAGCGCAGCGACAGGTGCCGCCCGTGAAGTCGATCGATGGTCGCTTGGATCCATGGCCGTTCTGGCCGCATTGTGTCTGCTGGCGGGGATATTGCCGGGCGTGGTGATCGACATGCTCGCGCCGGTTTCGCAAACCATGACAGGGGCCACCATGCCCGTTCAGGCTGCGGACCCCTGGATGACCATCACCCCGATAGAAGCCAGCCGAAGCTCTTATAATGGCCTTCTGGTCTTTGTTTTTGTCGGGGTCTCGTCCTTTGGTGCCGCGTGGATTGTTCACAAGATCGCCTCCGGTGCGTTGCGACGTGCGCCGGCCTGGGATTGTGGTTTTGAGCTTGACGACCCCGCGACCCAGTATTCCGCGGCAAGCTTTGCCCAGCCAATCCGGCGCACATTCGCATCGATCGTCTTTCGCGCGCGCGAAACCGTTGTCATGCCGCCCCCCGGATCGACGGCCCCGGCGCGTCTTTCCGTGTCCCTTTGGGATCCGGTGTGGGACGGTTTCTTTGCCCGGATCGGAGCGGCCGTTCACTGGCTTGCTGCGCAGGCCAACCGCCTGCAGTTTCTGTCGATACGACAATACCTTAGCGTTGTTTTCGCAACATTGGTTGCGCTGTTGCTGGTGCTGACATTATGGAAATGATCGCAAACATACTGGTGCAGGGGCTGCAAATGCTGCTGGTCATCGCCGTGGCACCGCTGTTGATCGGTATCATTCACAAATGCCGCGCACGGCTCTTGCGCAAGAAAGGGGCGCCGCTTTGGCAACCTTATCTGGATATTCTGCGGCTGATGCGCAAGGAAGTCGTGCTGGCGGAAAATGCTTCGTGGCTTTTTCGCGCGGTACCCTATCTGGTCTTCGCAGCGACCTGGGTCGCAGCGGCGCTGGTTCCGACCTTCGCAACCGGTCTGCAATTCAGCTGGACGGCCGATCTGATCGCGATCGTTGCGCTCTTGGGCAGCGCGCGGTTCTTTCTTGCGCTGGCGGGAATGGATGTCGGCACCAGTTTCGGCGGGATCGGCTCGAGCCGCGAAATGTTGATCGCGGCGCTGGCGGAACCGGCAATGTTGCTGACCGTCTTCAGCCTGGCGCTGGTGGCAGGTTCAACCCAGCTGTCGACCGTTTCGCAATATATTGCATCCGCGCAGGTGGGGCTGCAGGTGTCGCTTGGTATGGCGTTGATTTCGCTCGTGATCGTGGCGTTGGCGGAAAACGCACGCATTCCCGTGGACAACCCGTCGACCCATCTTGAACTGACGATGGTTCACGAAGCGATGGTGCTGGAATATTCCGGCCGCCATCTTGCGATGATCGAGATCGCCTCGGCGCTGAAGCTTGTGCTTTACCTTTCGCTCATCGCTTCGGTTTTCGTTCCCTGGGGAATTGCCCAGACAGGGGACGGGGTTTTGGCGCATGCTCTCGCCATCGGGTTATTCTTTGTCAAGCTGACGATCGGGGGCTTTGCGCTGGCGACGTTCGAGGTCTCGATTGCCAAGATGAGGGTCTTTCGGGTGCCTGAATTCCTGGGGGCCGCGCTTATGCTGTCGCTGCTGGGTACGTTGTTGTTGTTCGTGTCGCGGAGCCTGTGATGAACGGTATTTCTTTTGACATCGCGCATCTTTTAGCCGGCAGTCTGGTTCTCGTCAGCTTCATGATGATCTACCAGACCCGCATCTATTCCCTGCTCAACGTGTTCGCGTTTCACGCGGTGATCCTGTCGTTGTCGGTTGCCTGGCAGGCAACGATCCAGCACGCGCCGCATCTGTTCGTAACCGCCGGTATTGCGCTGGTCTTCAAAGCCATGGTGATCCCCGGAGCGCTGCACCGCATGATCAGGAAACTGGGCATACACCGCGAGGTCGAGCAGGTTTTCGGGATCGGCAGCACCATGCTGGTCGGGATGGCGCTGGTGGCCCTTTCGGTCGTTCTGATGCTGAACCTGACGCAAAGCGCCGACAGCTTTGCGCGCGAAGATCTTGCCTTTTCGCTGTCGGTCATCCTGCTGGGGCTATTGATGATGGTCACCCGCAAGAATGCGGTCAGCCAGGTTGTCGGGTTCATGTCGCTTGAAAACGGCCTGATCCTGGCGGCCGCCGGTGCGCAGGGAATGCCGCTGGTCGTTGAAATCAGCGTGGCGTTTTCGGTGCTCGTCGCCTTCATCGTGATCGGCGTCTTCCTGTTTCGCATCCGCGAACGGTTTGACAGCGTCGACATTGAAGTGATGAGCAGCTTTCGCGGAGAAAACCAATGAACTTCCCGCTCAGCCCCGTTGAACTGGTGGTATTCGTACCGCTGGCCGCCGCTCTCATTCTGTTGATCCTGCCGGGGTACCGGTTGACGTCGCGACTGAACGTGCTGGCCACGCTTGTCACTTTTCTGGCTGCCGGGTCGATGCTGTTCCTGGACCGCCCCGAGGCCACGGACTTTTTCCTCGTCGATGAACTCAACATCATTTTCATCGTTCTCAACACATTCGTCGGTCTGACGGCGGCCTATTTCAGCGCCAGCTATATCGAGCACGAGCTTGCCATCGGTCGTCTTACACCTGTCTACCTCAGGTTCTATCATGCAATGTACCAGACGATGATGTTTGGCATGAACCTTGTCCTTGTCACCAACAATATCGGCCTGATGTGGGTCGCGATCGAACTGGCAACGCTGTCGACGGTCCTGATGGTGGGCATTTACCGCACGCCCGAAGCGCTGGAGGCTGCCTGGAAATACTTCATTCTTGGAAGTGTCGGGATCGCCATGGCGCTTTTTGGCACGATCCTGGTCTATCTGGCGGCAGAACCCGTATTGGGCGAGGGCACGGCCGCGATGGTGTTCACCGACCTTTTGCCGAAAGCCGCCGCGTTCGATCCCTCCATTCTCAACCTTGCATTCGTCTTTCTCTTGCTGGGGTACGGCACAAAGGTCGGGCTGGCCCCGCTGCACGCATGGCTGCCGGATGCCCATGCCGAAGGGCCGACCCCGATTTCCGCGGTCCTGTCCGGCCTTTTGCTGAATGTCGCTCTTTATGCGGTGTTGCGGTTCAAGATGCTCATGTCCGCCAATCCCGAAACCCTGTCGCCCGGCCCCCTGATGATCGTAATGGGGCTGCTTTCGCTGATCTTCGCGGCCCTGATGCTGTACCGCCGAAGTGATATCAAACGCCTCTTTGCCTATTCCTCGATCGAGCATATGGGCATCATCGTGTTTGCATTTGGCGTGGGTGGCCCGTTGGCCAATTTCGCGGGCCTTTTGCACATGGTCATGCACAGCCTGACCAAATCCGCCATCTTCTTTTCCGTCGGACACGTTGCCCAAATCAAGGGGACGCAGCGGCTTGACGACATTCGCGGTCTGACGCAAAGCCACCCGACGCTTGGCTGGGCGCTGGTCATCGGGGTTCTGGCGATCGCCGGCATGCCTCCGTTCGGCGTGTTCATGAGCGAGTTTCTGGTCATCAGTTCCACCTTTGCCGCCAACCCTTTGCTGGCGCTGATCTTCGTGACCGGCCTTTTGCTGGCGTTCGGCGCCCTGCTGTGGCGTCTGACGGGTTTCGCGTTCGGTGCGCCGACCGGCAGCCTGAAACCTGCCAAAGCCTCGCTCGTGCCGGTATATGCGCACATGGCGCTTGTCCTGATGGCCGGTCTGTACCTGCCCGGCCCGCTGGTCGCGTGGTTCCAGGCCGTCGCGCGACTGTTGGGATAGGAGCCAAGCCATGCCGGAAATCCTGAACCTGATCACAACCACTTCAGACCGGTTCCGCACCGCCCCCATGCCAAGGCACAAAGTGTCGCGAACGCTGTGGGAACAGGCCGCGGGCGACGCGTCGCGGGGAATGCTGACCCTGCTCAGCCTCTGGGCAACCAAAGGTGCCGTCCACATGGCGCTATTGAACGAAAAGACCAACCGGACGGGCATCGTCAGTCTGGAAAACCAGCGCACGGGATTTCCTTCGGTCGGAAAGATGCACCCACCCGCACAGCGGCTGGAACGCGCGATTGCGGATCTTCACGGGCTGGTGCCCGAAAAGGCCAGCGACGCACGACCATGGCTGGACCACGGGAAATGGCCGCTGACGCAGCCTTTGGGCAAACCCGGCGCGCCGGGCGATTTCGCGCCTTATGCCTTTCTGCCGGTTATCGGGGAAAGCCTTCACAAGGTCCCAGTCGGGCCGGTCCATGCCGGGATCATCGAGCCTGGCCATTTCCGTTTCACCGCCCAGGGCGAAACCGTCGTGCGGCTGGAAGAGCGTCTGGGCTATACCCACAAGGGAACCGATCGCCTGTTGCAGGGCGCAACGCTTGCACGCGGGGCCGAGCTGGCCGGGCGGACATCGGGCGACAGCGCGGTTGCGTACGCGTGGGCCTATTCGCAGGCGGTCGAGGCAGCGCTTGGCGTGGAGGTACCGGACCGCGCCGTCTGGCTGCGCGCCCTGATGGCCGAGCTTGAGCGGCTGGCCAACCACCTTGGCGACATCGGCGCGGTCTGCAACGACGCGGCCTTTGCCATGATGCTGGCGCGCACAAGCGTTCTGCGCGAGGATGTTCTGAGGGTGGCAAACACTTGTTTTGGCCACAGGTACATGCGCGATTGCGTCGTACCCGGCGGGGTTGCGGTCGACCTCAGCGCGGCGGGGCGGCTGGAACTCGATACGGCGCTGGAACAGATCGAACGCGCTTTCTCCCCTCTGGTGGAGCTTTACGACAACACCGGCTCCTTGCTGGACAGGACGGTCAACACGGGTGTGCTTCAGGCGGACCTGGCGGCGCGATTCGGGGCCGGGGGGTATGTGGGGCGGGCCTCCGGACGGGCGTTTGACGCGCGAAAGTCGCTGTCTTACGCACCTTATGGGGAACTGGATTTTCTAACGCCCCTCAGAAGCGAAGGCGATGTCAATGCGCGCATCTGGATCCGGATCGAGGAAGTCCGGCAATCCTTTTCCCTGATCCACCAGATCCTGAGAAAGCTTCCCGATGGCCCGTTGATCGCCGACTTGCCAAGAACGACCAGGGCAACCGAGGGGTTGGGGCTGGTCGAGGGGTTTCGCGGTGATGTCCTTGTGTGGCTGCGTCTGGACGCGCGCGGCCGGATCGCACGCTGTCACATGCGCGACCCCTCGTGGTTTCAGTGGCCACTGTTGGAGGCAGTCATCGAAAACAACATCATTGCGGATTTCCCGCTTTGCAACAAATCCTTCAACTGTTCGTATTCGGGCCATGACCTTTAGGAGATCACATCGATGTTAAGGTTCCTGCTCGACGGTCTGTTGCATCACCCTCTGACCGAAAAACCGAGAACCGGAAAAGGCAGTCACCAGGCCGGTGCGGCATTGCGCGAAACACCCCGAGCAAACCTAGGACGCAGCCTGGCCGTGCGCATGCTCGACGCAGGCTCGTGCAACGGATGCGAGCTTGAAATTCAGGCTCTGGGCAACCCCTATTACGATCTTGACCGGTTCGGCATCCACTTTGTCGCGTCGCCACGGCACGCGGACGTTTTGCTGGTCACGGGTCCGGTCACGCGCAACATGCATGACGCTTTGTTGCGGACATATCATGCGATGCCACATCCAAAATGGGTGGTCACGGTTGGCGACTGCACGCGCGGCGGCGGCTGTTTTGCGGGCAGCTATGCCGTCATGGACGGCGTTGACGACATTCTTCCGGTCGATCTGCACATTCCGGGATGCGCCCCTGATCCCGAGGCGCTCTCTGCCGCGCTGGTAACCCTGCTTGAAACAGCCACGCAGAAGGAAAGCGCCTGAACCCGACGAATGTCGCGCCGCCCCGGTCCTTTGAGGCGCGGGGCGGTCACGAGCGGGGCCGGGGTCTACTCGGCCGCCTCTGAATAGGCGTCTACCGGTGGGCAGATGCAAGACAGGTTGCGATCACCCCAGGCATTGTCGACCCGGTTCACCGGCGGCCAGTATTTGTCGACCCGGAACGCACCGGGAGGGTAACTCGCCTGTTCCCGGCTATAGGGACGATCCCAGTCACCCACCAGATCCTCCACCGTGTGCGGAGCGTTCTTGAGCGGGTTGTTCTCGGCATCGATCCGACCTTCTTGGATGTCTCTGGCTTCTTCATAGATCGCCAGCATCGCATCGCAGAACCGGTCAAGCTCGGCCTTGGGTTCGCTTTCTGTCGGCTCGACCATCAAGGTGCCCGAGACCGGGAAACTCATGGTTGGGGCATGGAACCCGCAATCCACCAGCCGCTTTGCGATGTCGTCAACGGTGACGCCCGCGTTGTCCTTCAAGGGCCGGGTGTCAAGAATGCACTCATGCGCAACCCGGCCGCCCGGACCCTTGTAAAGGATGTCAAAAGCGCCCTTCAGCCGCGCGGCGATATAATTGGCGTTGAGAATGGCAACCTGCGTGGCTTTCGTCATGCCCGGTCCGCCCATCATCAGGCAATAGGCCCAGGAAACCGGCAAAACCCCGGCCGAGCCAAAATTCGCGGCCGACACCGCGCCCTCGCCCTCGCCGTTGGGATCCCCGGGCAGATAGGGCGCAAGATGGGCCTTGACGCCAATCGGCCCCATTCCGGGGCCACCGCCGCCATGGGGAATGGCAAACGTCTTGTGGAGATTGAGGTGGCTGACGTCAGACCCGATTTCACCGGGCTTGGCCAGCCCGACCATTGCGTTCAGATTGGCCCCGTCAAGATAGACCTGCCCGCCATGTTCATGGGTGATTTCGCAGATATCCTTGACCCCTTCCTCAAACACCCCGTGCGTCGAGGGATACGTGATCATGCAGGCAGCCAGTTGATCGGAATGTTCCGCGGCCTTGGCGCGAAAATCATCCAGATCGATATCACCGTTTTCGGCCGTCTTGACGGGCACCACCTTCATGCCCGCCATATGTGCCGAAGCCGGGTTGGTGCCATGGGCCGACGTCGGGATCAGGCAGATATTCCGGTGGCCCTCGCCGTTTGCCCGATGGTATCCGGCAATCGTCATCAGTCCGGCAAATTCCCCCTGTGCGCCGGAATTGGATTGCATCGAGATCTGGTCGTACCCGGTGATCTGGCAAAGCTTGGCGGACAGATCGTCGATCATTTCGCGATAGCCCTCGGCCTGATGCGCCGGCACGTAGGGGTGGATCTGCGACAAGTTCGCCCAACTCAGCGGGATCATTTCCGCAGCCGCATTCAGTTTCATCGTACACGACCCAAGCGGGATCATCGCCCGGTCGAGCGCCAGATCACGATCCGCCAGACGCCGCATATAGCGCGTCATTTCGCTTTCCGCCCGGTTCATTTGAAAGACCGGATGGGTCAGGTATCGCGATGTCCGCAACAGGCCATCCGGGATGCGGTATTCGGGTGCGTAATCGTCATCGTCGCGCTCAACGCCAAAGGCGCGCCAGACCGCTTCGATCACCTCGGGGCGGGTCCGCTCATCCAGCGAGATGCCGATCCGTGTCGTCCCCACCCGGCGCAGGTTGATCCCTTCATCAACGGCGCGTTGCATGACAGAGTTCTGCAACGGACCGACATCAACGGTGATGGTGTCAAAAAAGAATTCCTGTTCGACCTTCAGGCCGATCGATTGCAGGCCCTTGGCCAGTCTCACGGTCTTGCGGTGAATGCGCTGCGCGATCGCTTTCAGGCCCTCAGGCCCGTGCATGACCGCATAAAACGAGGCCATGACCGCCAGCAGGGCCTGCGCGGTACAGACATTGCTGGTGGCTTTTTCACGCCGGATATGCTGCTCACGCGTTGCCAGCGCCAACCGGTAGGCGCGGTTGCCACGCGAGTCGATCGAAACGCCGACGATTCGACCGGGCATCTGCCGCTTGTGCCTGTCGCGCGTCGCCATATAGGCGGCATGGGGTCCGCCATACCCCTGCGGCAGCCCGAAACGCTGGGTCGAGCCGATGGCGATGTCGGCCCCCATGGCGGCGGGTTCCTTCAGAATGGTCAGCGCCAGCGGATCGGCGGCAATCACCCCGATGGCCTTGTGCTCATGCAACGCAGCAATCTGGTCGCTGAAATCCCTCAGGAACCCGTAGGTTCCGGGGTATTGGAACAGGGCGCCGAACACGTCTTGTGGCACCAGATCACTTTCAGGATCCCCAACGACGATCTCAATGCCCGCCGGAGCGGCGCGGGTTTTCATCACGGCGATATTCTGGGGATGGCAATGTTGATCGACGAAAAAGCGGCTGGATTTCGATTTGGAAATGCGCTGGGCCATTGACATGGCTTCAGCGCAGGCGGTCGCTTCGTCCAGCAGCGAGGCGTTGGCAACCTCAAGCCCGGTCAGATCGGAGATCATTGTCTGAAAGTTGAGAAGCGCCTCCAGGCGACCCTGCGAAATCTCTGGCTGATAGGGGGTGTAGGCGGTGTACCAGGCGGGGTTTTCCAGAATGTTGCGCTGAATGGCGGGGGGCGTGACGGTGCCGTAATACCCCTGCCCGATCAGCGCGACCGTGCGGGTATTTTTCTTGGCGACGCTGCGCATGTGGAACAGAACCTGACGCTCGCTTTCGGCGCGCTCCCATTCCAGCGGCGCTTTCTGACGGATGCTGGCAGGCACCGTCTGATCGATCAACTCATCCAGCGAGGAGACATCCAGAACTTTCAGCATGTCCTCCATTTCCGCCGGAGACGGGCCGATATGGCGGCGATTGGCGAAATCATAGGGCAGATAGTCGGTCGGCTCATAGGTCATGGGTGCGCTCCATTGGGTCAGCAGGCCCCGGACACATTCCGGGACGCCAATTTCCGTTCATCCTGTGAAACAGGTTTTTCGTTTAATCTATCAATGCCTTATAAGCATCCTCATCCAGCAGTTCGTCCATGTCGCCGGGATTTGCCAGTTTCATCTTGAAAAACCATGCACTGATGGCGTCTTCGTTGACGAGGGTTGGATTATCGACAAGGGCTTCGTTCACTTCGACGATTTCACCGTCCAAGGGCGCCATGATGTCAGAGGCGGCCTTGACGCTTTCGATCACGACGATCTCTTCGTCCTTCGCGACCTCGGTCCCGGCCTCCGGCAATTCGACAAAAACCAGATCGCCAAGCTGTGTCGCGGCGTGTTCGGTGATGCCGACGGCAACCAGGTCGCCTTCGGGTCTGAGCCATTCGTGCTCTTCGGTGAATTTCATTTAGATGGTCTCCTCGTTTTGGTTGTCTTGACGGGGTATACTTGGCGTGGCTATCGTTTGAAATTGGCCGGTGTGAAGGGCATGGCGCTGACGGTTGCCGGCAAACGCTTGCCGCGCAGTTCCGCAAATATCGTCGTGCCTTTGGCGGCATATTGAGTCTTGACGTACCCCATGGACATGGGGCCGGCGATGGTCGGGCCAAAACCGCCCGAGGTCACTTCGCCGATCGCCTCCTCGCTGTTTTCGTCTGCAAATAACTGCGTGTGGGCGCGCATGGGTGCGCGGCTTTGCGGCAACAGACCAATCCTGCGCCGCGCAGGCCCTTGGGCGATCTGGCGCAGGATTTCGCCGTCGCCCGGAAATCCGCCTTCGCGCACGCCCCCGGCGCGGCGCGACTTCTGGATGGCCCATAGCAGCGATGCCTCGACCGGCGACGTGGTGGTGTCGATGTCGTTGCCATAAAGGCACAGCCCCGCTTCCAGACGCAGGCTGTCGCGCGCGCCAAGGCCGATGGGTTCAACTTCGTCCATAGCCAGCAAGGCCCGCGCAAATCCATCGGCCGCGGGGTCGGGAACGGAAATCTCATAGCCGTCTTCGCCCGTGTATCCCGAGCGCGAGACCCATATTTCGTCGTCACCATGGTTCAGAACGGCAACATCCATGAAGCGCATTCCGGCCACCTGGGGCATCAACTGCGCCAGCGCCCGTTCGGCTTTCGGTCCCTGAAGCGCCAGGAGCGAACGCCCCGCGACCATGTCCAGTTCGCAGGTTGCCCCCAATGCGGCCTTCATATGGGCAAAATCGTCGTCCTTGCACGCCGCGTTGACCACCAGAAACATGTGGTCCCCGCGGTTGGCGATCATCAGGTCATCCAGAATGCCGCCTTCTGAATTGGTGAACAGGCCATAGCGCTGGCGGTTCTCTCCCAGCGACAGCACGTCGACGGGCACAAGTGTTTCAAGCGCCAGGGCAGCGTCGGAATTGTTACCGGATTTCGCCCGCAACAAGACCTGCCCCATGTGACTGACGTCGAAAAGACCGGCTCCCTCGCGGCAGGCAAGATGTTCCTTCATCACCCCCAGCGGGTATTGAACGGGCATTTCGTATCCGGCGAACGGAACCATCTTGGCGCCGAGTTCCAGATGCAGATCGAATAAGGCCGTGCGTTTCAAATCGGACATGTCGCCCCCAAAAGGTTCCATTACAGGCCAGCGGATTGATGAACAATACAACCGGCATCGTTATTCCTGCACGCGTTTTTTTGCGTGCGGCGATGCCCCCCCTGTTTTTTTGCCTGAGATCGCTATCCCTTCGGCGCCCCGGTCAGGCCGGGATCTCTCCAGAGTTTGTTGTCAGCATCGGTCCGGTTGCCTGAGAGTTTCCGGGGCGGTTGCTCCTTCGGCACTGACCATTGGCCAGATTCTCCCGATTCTGCTACGGCACACCCTAGTATACCGAAATATTCAAATCAACCGGCTTGTGGTTCCGGTCGCGAACTCTTTATATCGCGTCTCATTCGGCGGAACGGACATGCCCAGACCTCACTTTTTCGGATACGGCTCGCTCGTCAACCGGGCCACGCATGACTACCGGAACACGGCGCGCGCGACCGTACGCGGCTGGCGGCGGCTTTGGCGTCACACCAGCCTGCGCGAAGTGGCCTATCTGACGGTTGCCCGGTCCCCGGGCCATGAAATCGACGGGCTGATTGCCGAAGTCCCCGATGGCGACTGGGCGGCACTGGATCTGCGCGAACATGCTTATGATCGGCTGAAACTGGCACCCGCGACGGTGCGCCACGAAAGCACCCCGGCAAGCCGGATTGAGATTTACAGGACGAAACCCGGTAACGACGCGCCCCCGGACGTGCGCCACCCCATTCTGATGAGTTATCTTGACACGGTTGTGACCGGGTATCTGGAAATGTTCGGCCATGACGGTGCCGGTCGGTTTTTCCTCTCGACCGACGGATGGGACTCACCCGTTCTGGATGACCGCGCCGACCCCATTTATCCGCGCGCCATCGCCCCAAAGCCCCGGCAAAGGGCCTATATCGAGTCCAAACTCGATGATCTCGGCGTTGTCAGGATCGGGCACGACCGCTGATCGGTCAAACGGGTTTTATCACCGAAAGCAGCGGCATCAGTTTGGCCATTTCCGGCCCGTTTTCCTTGCCCGTCAGCGCCTTTCTGAGCGGCATGAACAACCCCCGCCCTTTGCGCCCGGTCGCCGATTTCACCGCTCCGGTCCAGCTTGACCACGTGTTCTGATCAAAAGGCCGCGCCGGCAGGAGGCCGAGCGCCGTTGCCACAAATTCGCGATCTTCCGGGTCTACCGCCGGTTCCGCGCCGTTTTGACAAAGCGCCCACCAGCCGGCGATTTCACGCCGGGTGTGGACATTGTCGCGAATGGCCTCCCAAAAGGGCGCCGCAACCCCCTCCGGAACACCTGCCAGGACAAGGTCCGGGGCCATGTCCGCAACGCTGCGCCCGGACAGCGAGCGCGCCGTCAGGGGGGTCAGGTCGTCAACATCGAATTTGGTCGGGGCCGCACCGAAATGTTCCAGCGTGAAGCCGTCAACCAGCGCGTCAACCGAGCTTTGCAGTTCGACCGGATCCGACGAACCCAGACGGGCCAGCAGCGACAGCAACGCCATCGGCTCGACCCCGCCTTCGCGCAGATCGCGCAGCGCAAGTGTTCCCAGACGCTTGGACAGCGATTCACCCTGCGGACCTGTCAGCAGCGAATGATGCGCGAATGCAGGAACCTGACCGCCCAGGGCTTGGATGATCTGAATTTGGGTGGCGGTATTGGTGACGTGATCCGACCCTCGCACGACGTGGGTGATCCCCATCTCCGTATCGTCGACCACCGACGCCAGCGTATAAAGCACCTGCCCATCCCCCCGGATCAGCACAGGATCGGAAACGCTGGCCGCGTCAATGGAGAGAGGGCCCAGAATGCCGTCGCGCCATTCAATGCGCGCCTGGTTCAGGAGAAAGCGCCAATGCCCGGCGCGGCTTTCGCGCAGCCCGGTCTTTTCGGCATCGTTCAGCGAAAGGGCGGCGCGGTCATAGACCGGCGGTTTGCCCATGTTCAGCAGCTTCTTGCGCTTGAGGTCCAGTTCGGTCGGCGTCTCGAAACACTCATAAAACCGGCCCGCATCGCGCAGGGCATCCGCCGCAGCCTGATAGCGATCAAGCCGCGAGGACTGGGTTTCAACCCGATCCCAGTGAAGACCAAGCCAAGCCAGATCCTCTTTGATCGCCTCCGCGTATTCGGGCCGCGAGCGTTCAGGATCGGTGTCATCAAGCCGCAATATGAACTGGCCGTGCGATTTTCGCGCGATCATGTAGTTGAACAGGGCCGTGCGCAGGTTGCCCACGTGAAGGTACCCTGTCGGGGAAGGTGCAAAGCGTGTGACTGTCATGGGCGAAACCGGTTTTCAGGCGTTGATGAAACTGGCGCGTTACTACACCGCCCGATACCGAAAGCCAATGGAGGACGCGACCGGAAACACCGTGCGCATATCCCCGGCCGGGGCGCGGCATTAGGATTGTTTCTGTAAACCGTTTTGTAACAATTCATGCGTTAGGGTTCGGTGTCCCGCCTTTTGTGCGGGGCGTGCTTGCTTGCACATTCAGACCTCCAGTCTGTGAAACTGCGCTCCGCTGGAAACTCCGGCGGGGCGCAATCCTTTTTGGGGTTCAGCCATCAGCGATCACGGCACCCGGGTTCATGATGCCGTTGGGATCAAGCGCTGCCTTGAGTGCGCGCATTGCCTCCAGCCGCACGGGGTCACCGTATTTTTCAAGCTCGTGCCTCTTCAGCCGGCCAATCCCGTGTTCGGCTGAAAACGACCCCTTCAACGCGTGAACCAGATCGTAAATGCGTTCCCTGATGTTCGCGCGCAGACCGATGTAATCCGTGTTCGGTTCTCCTTTGGGGGGGAACACGTTGTAGTGAAGGTTTCCATCCCCCACATGGCCAAAACAATTGATCCTGAATGCGCTGTTGATACGCGTGATTTCCCGTCCGGCACGTTCAATCAGGTCCGGAATACTGCCCAGCGGCACCGAAATATCGTGCGAACTGATCGCCCCGACCAGCCGGTTTGCCTCCGGGATGGTTTCGCGCAGGGTCCAGAATTCCTGCCGTTGCGCGGCATTTTGGGAAATCAGCACATCCGCCACCCCCCCGTCCTGCAACGCATTTGCGAAAACGGTTTCGACTTCGGCTTGCAGATCCATCCCGGCAGGCGCGGCGAAGTCCGCCAGGACCATCCATTGCGGCACTTCGTCAAAGGGAAGCCGGACCATCGGCAGTTTCTCTGCAAGAAACGCAAGGCCGTTGCCGTGGATCAGTTCAAAGGCGTGCACGAAGCTGCCCAAGCGCCCCTGACACGCCATCAGCAGGTCAAGCGCCGCATCCGGCCCCGAAACCGACGCGAAGACCGAAAACACCTGCCCCGGCCTTGCAAAAAGGCGGAGGCTGGCCGCCGTGATGATCCCCAGACTGCCTTCGGACCCGATCATCAGGTCGCGCAAGTCGTACCCCGTATTATCCTTGGCCAGATGACCAAGACCGTTCCAGACCCGACCATCGGGCAGGACCACTTCCAGACCCAGACACAGCGCGCGCGCGTTGCCATAACGCAAGACGCCGATGCCACCCGCGTTGGTGGCAAGGTTCCCCCCGATCTGGCACGATCCTTCGGACGCCAGCGACAGGGGAAACAACCGATCGGCACCGTCAGCGGCCTGCCGCACCTGATCGAGCACCACGCCGGCCTCCGCCGTCATGACATTGTCCCGCGTGCTGAGTTCGCGAATGGCGTTCATGCGTTCAAGCGACAAGACGACCGGCGCAGGATCACCGGGACAGACCTGCCCCCCGACAAGACCGGTACCACCGCCAAACGGCACAACACCGACACGCGCAGTATTGGCGATTGACAGGATGCGGGCGACCTCATCCGTTTTGGACGGGGCAAGAACCACCCCGGCGGACCCGTGAAAAAGGCCGCGTGGTTCGCAAAGGTAGTGTTCGCTGGTCGGCCTGAACACCGAACGGGGCAGAACGGACCGGAATTTCGACATCACGTCGTCGCTGAGGCTATTGAGCGCCATTTTCACCCTCTGTCCTGCCGTGGATCAGGCCGCCCGGGTCAGCCCGCATCCGTCTTTCCCCGTCGATCGTAGCGCAGGTTGGCATAGAGCACATGCGTGCGCCAGCGCCCCGCGATCTGAAGATAACTCTGGGCCACGCCTTCATACTTGAATCCGGCCTTTTCCAGCACCCCGCGCGACGCCTTGTTTTCGGGCAGGCACCCGGCCTGCACCCGGCTGAGATCAAGCTTCGTAAACGCGTGATGGACCACGGTTTCCACCGCCTCGCGCATGTATCCCCGACGGATGAATGTCGCCCCGATCCAATAGCCAAGCGTACCGCTTTGCGAGGGACCGCGCTGAATATTGTCAAGCGTGATCGCCCCCAGGAGCTGCCCGTCCTTGCGCCGAAAGATGAACAGCGGCAGCCCCGAGCCCGTTTCAATCGCTCGCGACGTGGAATGGACACGCGCGGAAAACGCCTTGCGGCTCAGATGATCGCGTGTCCATGTCGGTTCCCATGGTTGCAGGAACTCGGCACTTTCCTTGCGCAGTTCCGCCCAGTTCCGGTGGTCGACAGCGCGCGGTTGGCGCAGGGTCAGACGTTCGCTTTCAATCGCAAGGTATTTGCGCCACGGAAAGATCATGCAACCAGACGGCGTCCCAGTTCACCGATGTCCAGCGCCTTGCCGACCGGTCCATAAAGCGCCATCGACATCTTTTGGGCGCTGCAAAGGTTTTGCGCAAACTCAGTGACATGCAATTGAGAGACGGCTTCGATCTTGTCCACGGCCTCCTGCAATGTGGGAACACGGTTCCAGATTGCGACCATCCGCGCCAGACGTTCGCAACGCGACGCGGGGCTTTCCAGCCCCATCAGCAACCCAGCCTTGAGTTGGGTACGGGCACGAAGAACCTCGGCCTCGGAAATATCCGCGGCCGAGCGGCGGAGCTCGTCAATGCAAAGCCTGCCCAGTTGACCGACGTCCTCGCCACTGGTGCCTGAATAGATCGTCAGCATGCCGGTGTCACAAAACGCGCCGGCCTGCGCAAAAACAGAATAGCAAAGCCCGTGTTTTTCGCGCGCTTCCTGAAACAAACGCGAGGACATTCCGCCCCCAAGGATCATCGAATAGATCTGCGCGGTATATATCTCGTCGCTGAGGTATCCCGGCGCCTCCAGCGCCAGCGTGAAATGCGCCTGTTCAAGATCCTTGACCTCGCGGATTTCCCCGCCCCCGAAAACACCCTTTTCCGCGGCGCTCGCCTTGCCGCGCTCAAGCCCGCCGAACAGACGTTCCGCATCTTCAAGAACACGCGCGTGGTCGATCGCACCCGCGGCCGAAAGGATCATCTGTTCCGGGCCATAATACTCTGCCACGAACCGGGCCAGATCTTCGCGCCCAAAACCTGCCACGCGTTCGCTGGGACCGAGGATTGTCCGCCCAAGCGCCTGTCCGGGATAGGAAACCTCCTGCAACCAGTCAAAAACGATATCGTCCGGCGTGTCCTGCGCCTGTCCGATTTCCTGCAGGATGACGCCGCGCTCGACCTCTATTTCCTTTTGGTCAAACGTTGGGTTGAGCAGGATATCGGCGATCACATCCAGCGCCAGAGGCACGTCTTCTTTCAGGACGCGTGCATAATAGGCTGTCATTTCGCGACTGGTATAGGCGTTGATGTATCCGCCGACATCCTCGATCGCTTCGGCGATTTCCAGCGAGGTGCGGCTGGTCGTTCCCTTAAACGCCATATGTTCCAGAAAATGGGCGACCCCGTTCTGCTCGGGGTGCTCATGGCGCCCGCCCGCGTTGACCCAGACTCCGATCGAGGCTGATTTCAGCGCCGGCATATCCTCGGTCACGATCCGGAACCCGTTGGAAAGAGTGTGGAATTTGATGCTCAAGAACGTCGCTCCTTCGAAATGACCGCTTTCAGCGCCTCAAGATCGTTGGCCACCCGGATCTGCCGTTCCGGTCGCGCCAGCGCGTCGGCCATTTCGCCGGGCAGCGCCGGGCGAATGCCGCAGGCGGCCTTGACCGCGTCGGGAAACTTTGCGGCATGCGCGGTCGCAAGCGTGATCATCGGCACCTTTCCAAGAATGCGTTTGTCCGCCGCGACCTTGACGCCCACGGCCGTGTGCGGGCACACGACCTGCCCGGTCAGTTGCGCCAGCGTTGCAATGGCCGCGCTGGTTTCCTGTTCCGAGCAATCACCGCTGTCAAATTCCAGCCGCAGCCGCTCCAGCGCGCCCTGCGACATGCCAAAGGAACCCTCTTCGCTCAGTTCTGACATCAACTGCGCAACCGCGCCGCCCTCGCGGTCATAGACCTCAAAGAGCGCGCGTTCAAAGTTCGAGCTGATCTGAATATCCATCGAGGGGCTGATCGACGGCGTCACGCCGCTCGTTTCATACCGCCCGGACTGAAGCGTGCGGTGCAGGATATTGTTCTGGTTCGTCGCAATGATCAGCCGTTCGACCGGCAATCCCATGCGCCGGGCGACGTACCCGGCAAAAATGTCGCCAAAATTTCCCGTCGGCACGGTAAAGCTGACCGGTCGGAGTGGCGCGCCGACGCTGACTGCGGATGTGAAATAGTAAACGACCTGCGCCAGAACCCGCGCCCAGTTGATCGAATTGACCCCCGCAAGATGCACCGAATCCCGGAAATCAAAGTCGTTGAACATGTCTTTCAGGCGGGCCTGACAATCGTCGAAATCGCCGTCGACCGCCAGCGCATGCACATTCGCCTCAACCGGCGTGGTCATCTGGCGGCGCTGAACATCCGACACCCGCCCGTCCGGGAAAAGGATGAAGACATCAACAGACTCCAACCCTCGAAACGCCTCGATCGCGGCTGACCCGGTGTCCCCGCTGGTGGCCCCGACAATCGTCACCCTCTCGCCCCGTCGCGTTAATGAATGCTCGAACATCTGCCCGATGAGCTGCATCGCGACATCCTTGAACGCCAGGGTCGGGCCGTGGTGCAGCTCCAGCAGAAAATCGTTTTCGCCGATCTGAATCAACGGGCAGCGCGCGGAATGACGAAAGCTTCGGTACGCGCGTTCGATCAGCGCGTGGAACTCCTCGTCACTGAAAGCCTCGCCGATGAAAGGTTTCATGACCCGGAACGCGACTTCCTCATACGGCAGGCCCGCGAAATCCGCGATTTCAGACCGCGAGAGTCGCGGCCACGACGCCGGCACATACAGCCCGCCGTCACGGGCAAGGCCGCTTAGCATGGCTTCCTCAAAGGACAGGACAGGGGCCTGACCGCGGGTCGATACGTATTGCATGCGTGTTTTGTTTCTTTTCCTAGTCGCGTTTGTGCCTGATACGCCAAACCCAATAGACTGTCATCCCAAACCAGCCTGCGGCCATCAAAAACCACGTGATGGCGTATTGCAGGTGGTTGTTGGGGAGAGCGGAGCTGTCGACGGGCCAGGCTGTGATGCCCTCGCCACCCCCTTCGCGCAGGACAACAAGCACCGGTTCCGCCCCAAGCGCCCTGGCCATGGCTGGGAGGTCGCGTGCAAACCAGATATTGGCTTCAATATCGGGCTGAGGGGTGAATTTCCGGTCCACCTCGTCCGGCCACAGAAGGTTGCCAACAATCGAACCGTCAATCGTTGCGCGCCGGACATTCGCCGCACCTTGCCGGATGAACCCGCGATCGATCATGACCGTGCGCGTGCCGGTTTCAAATGCTGAGATCACGCGATACCCGGCGCCCCGGGACGGGCGGCTGGTCAATACGTGTATTTCCCGCGCGCCGGACCTGCCGCTGATTTCCACCGACAAATACTGGTCCCGCGCCTCGTTCGGTTCGGACGGCAACGCAACGGGCGCCTGCGCAATGCGCCGGTCAATCTCGGCCAGGATGTTTTGCTTCCAGACCAGCCGATTTGACTGCCAAACGCCAAGGCTGACAAGAATGGCGATCCCGATGGCCCCAAACAGGACCGGTACAATCAGTCGTCTTTTCAAAGGTCAGCCTCCGAACGCAAAAGGCGCGACTGCGGCCGCGCCCTTTCTTTGTGGTAAAAATATCCTCGCCGAAGGCCCGCCGTCAGCCGCCCCAGATGTAGATGGCGGCGAACAGAAACAGCCAGACGACATCGACGAAATGCCAGTACCAGGCGGCCGCTTCGAACCCAAGATGATGTTCCGGCGTAAAGTGACCGTTGAGCGCGCGGATCAGGCAAACCGTCAGAAAGATCGTTCCGATCAACACGTGAAAACCGTGAAAACCCGTCGCCATGAAGAAAGTTCCGCCATAAATGTTGCCCGAAAACCCGAACGCGGCGTGACTGTATTCAAACGCCTGAAAGGCCGTGAACAGGGCACCAAGGAAAATGGCCAGAGCCAGACCCTGTACAAGATCTCTGCGGTTGTTCTCATGCGCAATCGCATGGTGCGCCCACGTGGCCGCAGCACCGGAACACAAAAGGATCAGCGTGTTGATCAGCGGCAGGTGCCAGGGGTCAAAGGTTTCGATCCCCGCGGGCGGCCAGACACCGTCAATGGCCGGCGAGCCTTCCGTCATGGGATAAAGCGCGTGTTTGAAAAAGTTCCAGAACCACGCAAGAAAGAACATCACCTCGGACATGATGAACATGATCATGCCATAGCGCAGGCCGATCATGACGACTGGCGTGTGATCACCCGAACTGGCCTCGCTGACAACGTCGCTCCACCATGAATACATCGTGTAAAGCACCATCACCAGACCGACCAGACCAAGCCACGGCCCCTTGTCGTGGAAATAAAGCACCGCACCGGCAAGCATCGTGAACCCGCCCATGGCCCCCATGAACGGCCAGATACTGGGGTTCAGAATATGAAAATCGTGTCTTTTTTCATGCGACATTGGTGTTTTCCCTGACTTTAGTCTCAATTTAGCGGATTTGACTGCACTTTGGAAAGGCTGACTTCTTCCTCGGGCAATTCTGTTTCGTGGAACGTGTATGACAAGGTGATCGTGTTCACGTATTTTGCTTCGTCGTCCTTCATGATTTCCGGGTCAACGTAAAAGCTGACGGGCATCATGGCCGTTTCACCGGGTTTCAGCACCTGCATCGAGAAGCAGAAACACTCGATCTTGGTAAAATAGTATCCCGTCGAAAACGGCGAGACATTGTAACTGGCCGTTCCGGCAACTGTTCGGCTGGTCGGGTTATGCGCTTCAAAAAAGGCCAGCCCGGTTTCGCCGATTTTCAGCTCCATCTCGCGTTGCACGGGTTTGAATTCCCATGGCATGCCGCGTTCCAGCGAGGCGTCAAACCTGATCTTGATCGTTTGGTCCAGAACCTCGGCGCTGTCCCTGACCGCAACATTGGTCTCGCCCCCAAAACCGGTCACCTTGCAAAACCAGTTATAAGCCGGAACAGCCGCCAGCGACAGCGCCCCCATGACGGCAACCAGACCAAGCAGCCTGAAGGCAAGGCGCTTGTTTTTTTGCCGGGCGCTCACTGATCCGGCTCCAGCAAGGACGGGCGTAACGAATGGTCGAAAGCTTCCAGCATCTGACCGTCCTGCAATTTGACCACGGTGATTGCGAACACCAGCACGACAAACCCGCCAAGGACCATCCCCAGCCAGATATTGCGCTTCGCGCGACGGCGGTGCAGGTCATGATCCTTCGTAATCGCCATCATCCCACCCATTGCGGCCAGACCGCGAAGTCGAGTGCCGTCGCCCGCAGACCGGCCTCGATCAGCAATCCCGCGAAATGCAGGAACAAATAGTAAAGCGACAGACGGAAAAGGCCTTTTTCCCGCAAGTATTCGCCCTCATCCGCCCTCTCTTCGGGTTGGCGCGCAAGCCGCCAGGCCCGGTGCAGGAACAGGACATTGAGAACCAGAGAAATCGCCAGATAAACCGGCCCTCCGACCGAGGTGAACGCCAAAATCACGCTGACCGGGGCCAGCAGCATCGAATAGATCAGAATCTGGCGCCGGGTATTGGCCTTGCCGTGGGTCACCGGCAGCATCGGCACCCCGGCCTTGGTATAGTCATCGTTCATGAAGAGCGCGAGCGCCCAGAAATGCGGCGGAGTCCACAGGAAGATCAGCGCAAACATCAGAACGCTTTCGACCGACACGCCCCCGGTGGCAACCGCCCACCCGATCATCGGCGGAAACGCTCCGGCGGCACCTCCGATCACGATATTCTGCGGCGTGGCCCGTTTCAGCCACATCGAGTAAATGACCGCATAAAAGAAAATCGTGAAGGCAAGCAAACCCGCAGCAAACGCATTCGCCGTCAACCAAAGCATCACGACCGCGAAGACCGACAGCCAGAGGCCCAGCAATTTAGCATCGTTGGCGCTGACCAGACCCGATGGAACAGGACGCCCGCGTGTGCGCAGCATGATGCGATCGATGTCCGCGTCCCACCACATGTTGAGCGCACCCGAAGCACCCGCCCCAACCGCGATGAACAGGATCGAGGCGAACGCAATGACAGGGTGCACCCCTGCGGGCGCGACCAGCAGACCCACCGCCGCCGTAAACACGACCAACGACATCACACGTGGCTTGAGCAGGGCGAAATAGTCGCCAAACTCTGCGTCGTTGGTCCGGATGTCCGCTGTCAGGTCGCTCATCAGGCTTTCCGTTTTTGGCGCGGCGCCGTCAATCGCGCGCGGTTCTGGTCAACCGAGTTCAATTCGACGCAAGCGTGACGGTTTTGGGATTGCCGGCGAATTCGCTGACCGCAGACTTCAGCCATTTGGCATAATCCTGTTCGGACACCACCTTGACGGTGATCGGCATATACGCGTGATCCTTGCCGCAAAGTTCCGAGCACTGACCGAAATAAACCCCTTCCATTCCCGGATCGACCTTGAACCAGGTTTCAGCCAGACGGCCGGGGACGGCATCCTGTTTCACGCCGAAAGCGGGGATCGTCCATGAATGAATCACGTCCGAACCGGTGATCTGAAGCACGACGGTCTTGTTCACGGGAACAACGACCGCGTTGTCGGTAGCCAGCAGGTATTCATCGTCCGCGTACCCGTGATCCGCCAGTTCCGAGCGTTCGAGCTTGAAGCTGTCAAACCCGAAATCATCGTCGGTATATTCGTATGACCAATACCATTGGTTGCCGGTCACCTTGATCGTCACATCGGCTGCGGGAATTTGCACCTGCTTGAACAGGACCGGCAGCGAAAACGCCCCGATCACGATCAGGATCAAAATGGGCACGATCGTCCAGACCACTTCGATGACGGAATTATGCGTGAATGTTGCAGGATTTGGATTGGCGCGGCGATTGAACCGCAGGACGACAAGAACCAGCAGCAAAACGACAAAAATCGAAATGGCCGTGACGATCGCAACGATCAGACCATCAAGAAAATGAACGTCCCGCGCCAATTCCGTCGCGGCGGGTTGAAAACCCATCAGCCCGTCGACCGGTTTGCCGATCACTTTCAGGCCGTCAGGAATGTCCTGCGCAAAACCGGCGCCGGTTGCCAGAAACGTCGTCAACATGGCCATGAAAGCCGTCAAAATCTTTGCAATCCGCATGCACTCTCTTTCTGTTCAGGGACAGTCTTGCTGTCTCGTTGGCGGCTCCCCATCTCCGAGAAAGAGAATCCCCGTTGTCTCCGGGGACCGAACAACCATAATACGGCCCAAAGGGCAAGTTTCGAGTTCGCCGAATTCTGCTGCTTATCGCGCGAAACCGGACCAATCGAAAAGGGAATTGTGAAATGCCGACGCAAAAAAGGGGATTTCGTCCGTTTGAGACGTCCGTCGACCAGAATGCCGCGCTTGGCACACTGAAGCAGGCGCTTGACGGGGCCGACGATGGCGAGTTGTTTCTGGAGCGCCGCCGCGCCGAAGCGCTTGTGTTTGACGATGGCCGCCTGAAAACGGCCAGTTATGACGCTTCCGAAGGGTTTGGCCTGCGCGCAGTACGCGGCGAGACGACCGGATATGCGCACGCTTCGGAGGTCTCTGAAAAGGCGATCAGGCGCGCGGCCGAAACCGTGCGTCTGGCGGTCGGTGCCGGCGGCGGACAATTGTCGCCGCCTCCGAATGCAACCAACCGGCTGCTCTACACGGACGCCAACCCGATGGAAGACGCGTCCTTTCCGGTCAAGATCGAAACCCTGCGCGAAATAGACGCCTATGCACGGCAGGCCGACAAACGCGTGGTTCAGGTGTCCGCGACCATTGCCGCTTCGTTGCAGGAAGTCGTTATCCTGCGGCCGGAAGGCGATGTTCTTTGCGACACGCGCCCCATGACGCGCATCAATGTATCCGTCATCGCTGAGGAAAACGGACGCCGCGAAAGCGGCAGCGCCGGGGGCGGCGGGCGCGACCATCTGACCGGTCTCATCGAACCGGGGTCATGGCAGGCGGTGGCAAACGAGGCGATCCGTATTGCGCTGGTCAACCTCTCGGCCGTGCCGGCCCCTGCCGGCGTGATGGACGTCGCCCTTGGGCCAGGCTGGCCCGGAATTCTGCTGCACGAGGCGATCGGGCACGGGCTCGAAGGCGATTTCAACCGCAAGCAGACATCGGCCTTTGCGGGGCTGTTGGGCGAGCAGGTTGCGGCAAAAGGGGTGACCGTCCTTGACGATGGCACGCTGCCAAACCGGCGTGGTTCGCTGACTTTTGACGACGAGGGCACACCCTCGGGCCGAAACGTGCTGATTAAAGACGGTATTCTTGTCGGGTACATGCAGGACCGCCAGAACGCGCGCCTGATGGGAACCCATGCGACCGGAAACGGGCGGCGCGAAAGCTATGCCCACCCCCCGATGCCGCGCATGACAAACACCTACATGCTGGGCGGCAACGAGAACCCCGACGCGCTGGTCGGCGACATCAGGGACGGCATTCATGCCGTCGGTTTCGGCGGTGGACAGGTTGACATCACCAACGGCAAATTCGTCTTTTCCTGTACCGAGGCCTACCTGGTCAAGAACGGGAAACGCGGGGCACCGGTCAAGGGCGCGACCCTGATCGGGGACGGTGCGACGGCGCTTGGCAAGGTTCGTGGTCTGGGCGATGACATGGCGCTTGATCCGGGCGTGGGGAATTGCGGCAAAGCCGGGCAATGGGTGCCCGTGGGCGTCGGGCAGCCGACCCTGCTGATCGGGGGCCTGACCGTGGGCGGAAGTGCAACCTGACCACACGACATTCCGGTCAGGTTAACGGTGCGTTAACAATTGCGCGCGACGATCCCGCCATCCGCTGCCACGGAGACCGACTTGACTGATTCGACGGACCCACCGCTCTGCCCGGTGAACCCACCTGTGGACGAAACCAGCCGGATGCGCTGGTTGCAACTGATCCGGTCCTACCGGGTCGGGCCGTCAACGTTCCTGCGCCTGATGGGTGAATTCGGCGATGCGCAGACGGCGATCGAAGCGCTGCCGGAAATCGCCCGAAAATCGGGCGTTGCGCGTTATCGTGCATGTTCCAGGGCGGACGCCGAAAAGGAAATGAGCGCCGGGCAGACCATCGGCGCGCGACTGGTATTGCTGGGGGATGCGAACTATCCCGTTTTGCTGTCGCGGGTCAACGACCCGCCCCCCGTTTTATGGGTGCGCGGACAGAAAATGCCGCGCGGGGAAGACCTGGTTGCGCTGGTCGGGTCGCGAAACGCAAGTTCGCTGGGAACCCGCATGGCCAAACTTCTTTCGCGCGACCTCGGGCGGGCGGGCTTTGGCGTCGTATCGGGGTTGGCGCGTGGCGTGGATGCGGCGGCGCATCTTGCCGCGCTGGAAACGGGAACGCTCGCGGTGATGGCTGGCGGGGTCGACCGGATCTATCCGCAGGAAAACCAGAAACTGGCCGAGGAGATCATCGAAAAGGGCACCTTGATTTCGGAACGGCGGCTCGGACACAGCCCACAGGCGCGTGACTTTCCGCGCCGCAACCGGCTGATCTCCGGAATGTCGCGCGGGGTCGTGGTGGTCGAGGCTTCGGCCAAATCGGGCAGTCTGATCACCGCGCGCGATGCCCTGGATCAGGGGCGCGAGGTGATGGCGGTTCCGGGCCATCCGCTCGACCCGCGCGCATGGGGTTGCAACATGCTGATCCGCGACGGCGCAGGGCTGGTGCGCGGTTCAAAAGACGTGATCGAACAGCTTGCAACGGCGCCCATCCCCGGGGTGCCGAAGGCGGACATCCCTCCGTTCGCTGAAAAGCCAAAGGCAACCATACCCGAGGCACTTGCCCTGTCCAGAAAGATCCTGTCCCTGCTCGGCCCCTCGCCCGTTGCCGAGGATCAGCTTATCCGCGACCTTGATCTGCCGGCACAGGCGGTTTCCGCACGCCTTGTCGCGCTGGAACTGGAAGGCAAGCTCGACCGGCGTGCCGGTGGCCTGTTGTCGCTGGTGGTCTGAGGCCTGAAAAGCGGTCCCCGGATGCGTTGCCGGCGAACGGACGGGGCGCGGACATCGGCGAATGCGCAGACCCCTGATATTTCGCGCACCTCACGCTGGCGGCATGCGGTTTGCAGGTCTGCGCCCTAACCGCAATAATCGGGTATGACCGTTTGGAACACAGAGCAGTAATCAGGTGTCCCAAACCAAACATCTGTCGCCCCGATCGACCAGTGGACGGCGACCCAGGTTTTACGCGATTTCTGATAAAGAACGTGAAAATATGGACCGGCGAAATACTCGGCATCTTCTTGGCCGCGCTTCACCATGGGGGTCTGCGAAATATCGATCGGCTTCCCGCCCGTCCTTTGCGCATCAAGCGACGCATAGGCAATGTCGTTCGAGACCCGGAGGTCTTTCACCACAAACTCGACCGGTGCACCCAGCAACCATACCGCCTGCGGTCGGATCGCATCCATCAGGCTCTTTCGCAACTCGGTTCCGCGAGCCGGTTCAAAATATTCAGCCGCGACCCCGGTCATGGGAAACAAGCCGAGGACCAGCGCAAGTATCAGTTTCTTCATGTGGATATCCTTTGTTCCGCCAAATGGGTTTGGTCGAAACTTGCCACAATTTCAGGCGACATTCCACCCATGCCGAACTACCCCATTGACAAGGTACCGCCCGGCAACACATGTTCCGCGCCCACAGACTCCCACCAATCGAGTACAGGATTCTTCATGCCCGTTGTCGTCGTCGAATCGCCCGCCAAGGCCAAAACTATCAACAAATATCTGGGCGACGATTATACGGTTTTGGCGTCTTACGGGCATGTGCGCGACCTGCCGCCCAAAGATGGCTCGGTCGATACAGAAAACGGGTTTGAGATGAAATGGGAGGTCGCCAGCCAATCCCAAAAACACATTCGCGCCATTGCCGAGGCACTGAAAGAGGACAACAACCTGATCCTCGCAACCGACCCTGACCGCGAGGGCGAGGCGATCTCGTGGCATCTGGAAGAGGCCCTGCGCAAACGTCGCGTTCTCAAGAAAGACACACCGGTTCAGCGCGTGGTTTTCAACGCCATCACCAAATCCGCCGTCACCGAGGCCATGAAAAACCCGCGTCAGGTGGATATGGAACTGGTCGAGGCCTATCTGGCCCGCCGTGCGCTGGACTATCTGGTCGGCTTCAACCTCAGCCCGGTTTTGTGGCGCAAACTGCCCGGTGCCAAATCGGCCGGACGCGTGCAATCGGTTTGCCTGCGCCTGATCGTCGAGCGCGAGATGGAGATCGAGGTTTTCAAGGCCCGCGAATACTGGAGCGTCAAGGCCATCCTGACCAACCCGCGCGGCAAGGATTTTGAGGCGCGGCTGACGGTTCTTGGTGGCAAAAAGCTGGACAAGTTCGATATTGCCACGACGGAGGCCGCCGATCTGGCCGTCAGTGCGATCACCAGCCGCGAGCTTGGCGTCATCTCGGTCGAGGCGAAACCCGCCAGCCGAAACCCCTCGGCCCCGTTCATGACATCGACCCTGCAACAGGAGGCCAGCCGAAAATTCGGTTTTGGCGCCCGCCAGACGATGTCAACGGCCCAACGGCTTTATGAGGCCGGGCATATCACCTATATGCGCACCGACGGCATCGACATGG
>CAYXNM010000015.1:0-2055 GCA_964466385.1 uncultured Rhodobacter sp.
CACTGGAAACAACCCAGGGAACCCGAACGCCAGCGACTGGTTTGTTTAATGAAAAAAACGCTAGAAACTTTGAAATCCAATCTAATCGCTGTGGGCGTCCATGCCGTAATTGTCTTTGTTGGAGGCCAAATTGCGATATCGACGATAGCACTTTTCATCGCGATTTTCTCTGAAAGACATAATCTTGAAGATTGGCTTACTTTTATCGGAATGGGTGTGGATACATATGCATCACTTTTTATAGGCTCAGTAATATTTGTGTATCTGCCGGCTTTCCTGTTTTTGGTCTTTGGGACTGCTGTGCTCAGGCTTCCCAAGCCCTTTGACTGGAAAACAGGTCTGCGATTATGGGCGTTTTGGGCGCTGCAGGCTCCGTTCCTGCTCGCATTTGCCTTTGAAATTCGTAAAATGCCGGAGAGGCTATTTTCGTCACCGCCGATAGAGTGGATTTTCGGAATTCCTATTGTGACAATTTTTACCTACTTCTGCACCAGCACAGTTTTGTGGGTGCTGACAAACCACCTGATAAAACGAACTGGAGCGAAGCATGGGTGACTATGACATTCCCTCGACTATTACGTATAGCAATGATGGAATGGTGTCCGAACCAACTTTCCGACCGCGGCCATTGAAGAGCGCATGACGAGGGATTTTTGGCGGTGGTGAAGCGGAAAACCGGCATGAAAGGTCTCGTTTGAACCATTATCACTATCTGGTTTTCAACCTGTAGTTTTGAAAAGTATGGGAACAAAGGAAACCACGCAGAACAGACACGAAATACTACTTCAAAAGGACCATTGTATGGTCAATACAGGAAAAAACCTCCGAAACCCGAACGCCACTGAAACGTTCTGAAAACAACGCCGAGGAGCTGGCGCAAACCAAAAGGAGATGCTGGCCCATTTTGACCAATCACTGGTCGCAAACAGCGGTTACAATTATTCTGATTGCGGCGCGTTCGGAGGTTGATCCGAACGCGCCTTTGACATCCGGACATTTATTACTGCGGTAACGCCATCCCTTCATAGGCCACCATGTGTTGAATCGAACCTGCGTCTCGCAAAGGTTCCAGTGCTTTGTACTCGTCCGAATTGTGCCAGGTGTCGAGCTGTTCCATGGATTCGAACTCAGCGACAACCACCAGGTGATGGCCGTCGCTGTCGCCATTCAGCATTTTGGGCTGGTTGCCCATCGCCACCGGTCTTGCACCGTATTTGGCGGCCACGGCGCGGGTTTCTGCAAGATAGTTTTGGAATTTTTCCTGGTCGGTCACTGTCACATGCGAAATCATATAGGCAGGCATTGGTCTTTCCTTTCTTGTGGGTTTCGGGTCTTGCGGGCAATTGGGTTATTCCGTATAAGACAACTTGAGGTACTAAAGTGTCAGCTTTAAGAAATAAAGTAACATTTCTGTGATCAAATGAAACAAAAAACCCGAAGCTACAATCTGCTCTGCCCGATCTCACGCGCGCTGGATCACGTCGGTGACCGCTGGACACTCTTGATCCTGCGCGACCTCCATGCGGGTCCGGCGCGGTTCAAAGACCTTCAGACAGGACTTACAGGGATCGCGTCGAACCTTTTGTCCGATCGACTGCACGCACTTGAAGCCAGCGGACTCATCCGAAAAACCGAAGGGGAATATGGTGTCTCGCTCTATTCACTGACCGAACTAGGCGAACGAACCAGAGAGCTTATATTCGAACTGGCGCGGTTCGGCAGCCAGATGCCGCGGCCACAAAAGATTACAAAGCCCGGAAATCTCAGAACAATTGCGGTGTCGCTGGGAACAGCCAGTAAACGGGCGGTTCGCCCTGATCATGATTTCACTGCGACGCTCGTGATCGACGGCGAGGAATTTCGGATGACGGCGAAAGACGGCGACGCGGAGATCCGTGCAGGGGCGGCAGCCAGTCCGGATGTTGTCATGACCACATCCTACGAACCGATGATGGCGCTTGCCGACGGAGAAATCGAGCAGAGCGACTTTGTGTCAAACCACGTGGATCTGGAGGTTCACACCCCCGGCAAGCAAGCCGAGTTCATCGACCTGCT
>CAYXNM010000015.1:2155-30941 GCA_964466385.1 uncultured Rhodobacter sp.
ACCCCTTCCCACATTTTTCTAAGAAGGCCGACCATGTCTTCGCAAAACAACAGCGCGTGTTCCGAATACGTCAGGCCCTGATCCAACGAGCCAAGATAGTCGCACGTGGCAGGGCGGCTATAGAACATTTGCATCATCGTGGCTGACAATTCCCACACAGCATCGCGGTTGAACCTTTGCGCCACCGAACAGCCCCCCATGCCCGTCAGCGGCGGAATGCCAAGCTTGTGGCGGATCTGGCAAATCGCGGCATCCGCAAGGGAGGTTTGCGAAAAGCTGCCGATTGCGCCGGTTGCCGGTTCCATAAAGGCGACATCCGAACACCCGATGCAAAAACTGCCCTTTGCCGCAAGCTGCCCCAGGACCATTGCCGCCAGATCGGTCATAAGTGCGTGGGTCATGCACCCGGCCATGGTGATCGGTGACGAGGCCCCGCCGATTGGCAGCGTTCCGACCCCAACGGGGATGCCGGCTCGTGCTGCCGTGATGATCTGTTCGATATGAATATGGGCGAAATTTACCGGAAGGGGCGTCACAAGATGCAGGAAATAGGGTTTTTCGCGCAAATTGGCCCAGCTGCCACGCAGTTCGGTTGCAATCTCGATCACCGCATCCAGCGACACCGGATATTCGCACAGGTATTCCAGCGGCTTCGTGGTATTTTCCATCATGCAGACGAATTCATCAATTTCGCCAAACAGATTGGATTGCGCAATATTCTTGGCCGCGATGCACACCGCGTCAATGTTTTCCAGCCCGTCAGCCAGTCGCGTGATCCTTGCCAGATCTTCGCGATCAGACGCCCGCGGTTCGCCGGTCGGTTCGTCATAAACGCCGATGCAGGTCATTCCCGGCATGAACAGCGTGTGCTCGCAATCCAAATGCACGGGATTGTCCCCGTTCCGGTCCCATAGCACCAAATGCCTGGCGACGGTTTTCAGCGCCTCTCTGGTCACCCCTTCCGGGATCAGGACGACTCCATCACCCTGAACCGTGCACCCTGCCCTGCGCAGCAGATCGTCCGCCTCTGAGCCGGGTTCAAAGACGACACCCGACGTGGCAATCAATGAAATTGCCGTGTTGATTATCTTGTCACCCGCAGCATCGCTCAGCGGCAAATAGGGGCGTGTCGGGCCGGCATGACGCCGGGATGGGCGCGTTGTTTCAGCCTCGGCGGACTGGGCGCGGCGGCGGGAACGGCGCATCGCTGATCCTTTCCATGAGGCTGGTTCGATTGCAGATGACCCTAATTCAGATCCGCTCCATCGGCAATTATTATTTGAGCGCTCAATTAAATTGTGCCATAAGCGACCAAACATATTGCCAGCAAAGAGACGGCCATGCGCGACCCGAGACATGATATTCTGTTTGAACCGATCAGGATCGGGCCGGTTACGGCAAAGAACCGGTTTTATCAGGTCCCGCATTGCACTGGCATGGGGTGGCGGCGGCCTCGGGCGTTGGCCGCGATGCGTGGGATCAAGGCCGAAGGCGGTTGGGGCGTGGTGAATACCGAATATTGCTCGGTCCATCCGGTGTCCGACAACGAGGCCTTTCAGAGCGCAACACTTTGGGACAAGGATGACATCCGCGCCCATCGCCTGATGACCGACGCGGTTCATGAACATAACGCGCTGGCCGGGGTCGAGCTGTGGCTTGGCGGTGGCATGACGATGAATTTGTCCACCCGCATTCCCCCTTTTGGTCTGCGAAATGCCCCGCAAACCGACAGCAGTGTTCATAACGCCGGGCAAACACGCAAGATTGACAAACAGGATATCCGTGACCTTCGGCGGTGGCATAAAGATGCCGCCAGACGTGCGGTCGAGGCCGGGTTTGACATTGTCTATGTCTACGCCACCCACGGCTATTTGTTGTCAGAGTTTCTGGATGCGAGCGTGAATGACCGCACGGATGAATATGGCGGCTCGCTTGAAAACCGCACCCGGATCATACGCGAACTGATCGAAGAAACCCGCGAGGCGGTTGGCGACAAGATCGCGGTCGCCACGCGGTTCAGCGTCGATCTGAACGATCCTGAAACCTATGACGCATTTTCGATGATGGCCGACATGCCGGATCTTTGGGATCTTACGGTTCCCGATTACGGCGTGGAAATGGGGGCGAGCCGCTTCGTCAAGGAAGCCTCGTTCGTTGACAGTATTTCCCACGCCAAGTCCCTGACAACAAAGCCGGTTGTCGCGGTGGGCCGCTTCACATCGCCCGACACAATGGCCGAGGTCATTCGGAACGGCCATCAGGACATGATCGGGGCCGCCAGACCGTCAATTGCGGATCCCTTCCTGCCCGCCAAAATCCAGGGCGGGCGTGCCGAGGATATTCGCGAATGTATCGGGTGCAATATTTGTTATGCACACGACTCGCTTGGGGTGCCGTTGCGATGCACGCAGAACCCGACCATGGGCGAAGAATGGCGGCTTGGCTGGCATCCCGAACGCACGGGACGCGGGACTGCACCGGCAAAGGTTCTGGTGGTCGGGGCTGGTCCCGCCGGGTTAGAGGCAGCCCGGGTTCTGGGCGAACGCGGCCACAAGGTCATGCTGGCCGAGGCAGAGCGCATGTTAGGCGGGCGGGTCAGCCGCGAATCCCGCCTGCCCGGACTGGCGGAATGGGCGCGGGTGCGCGATTGGCGGGTAAGTCAGATCGCCAAGCTTGATAACGTCGAGGTTTATCCTGAAAGCCTGATGACATCGCCGGATGTTCAGGGGCTGGGCGTGGATCATGTGTTGATCGCGACAGGCTCAAAATGGGCCGCAGACACAATCGGGCGGCATTCAGGTTCCGGCCTTGAAAGCACCGCGCCGGAAATGGTGAAAAGTGCTGAGACTATCCTTTCCGGGCAGCCGCTGGAGGCGGGTCACATCGTGATCTATGACGATGACCACTATTATATGGGGTCCGTCATAGCGCTGGAACTGCGTAAAAAGGGCCATGCGGTCACGCTGGTAACCCCGGCCGGAAAGCCTTGTGAATTTGGCGTCTTTACCACCGAGATTTACCAATCAAACGCCGCGCTTGTTGCGGCGGGCGTTCAGATCATCACCAATCGGCTGGTGGTCCGCGCAGAGGCCGGCCATGCAATCACCGAATGTGCATTTTCCGGGCAGCGCGAGACGCTTGACTGTGATTTGATCATTCCCCTCGCGCGCCGCATTCCGGTCCTTGATCTGTTTGACGAGCTGACCGGGGGCACGCGCCACGACATCCGCTCGGTCACGCGGATCGGGGATGCCGAAGCGCCGGGCACCATTGCTGCGGCAGTCTATTCCGGTCATCGGTATGGGATGGCTCTGGAGACAGATTTTGACATGACGACCGCCTATTCCAAGCGCGAACATTCTGTCTGAGGTTGGGACCTGCCCTCCACGACAAGGACGCGCAAAAACCTCAACAAAGGGGGCGACAATGCCGCAAACCACCCGCCCAAGGAAAGAACGCAAGGAAAACGCCGACAAACGGCGCAGTCAGATATTGGATGCAACCTGTCGATCTATTGTCAAGAACGGGCTGTTCCGCACAACACTTGCGGCTGTTGCCAAGGAAACCGGGATGTCCGAAGGCACCGCGGTCTTCTATTTCAAGACCAAGAACGGATTGCTGTCGGCGGCTCTGCGGCGACATTATCAAACCTATGAGGCCCACTGGATGCAGGCACTGTCCGCATCCGGCGACAACCCGGTTGATCAGTTGGTAACAGTCTTACGAGCAGGTTTTGACCCGGCTATCTGCAATGCTGAAACCCTTGCCATCTGGTTTGCCTTTTGGGGGGAACAGAAATTTACGCCACAATACGCCGAGACGATCCGCGAATTTGATCAGAGACGAAGCGAGGCACTGCGGGGGTTTTGTGCGCGCCTTCTTCCCGGCGACCCCAAGGGTGTCGGGGATCTGGCCGAGTGGATTGATACGCTTACCGACGGTTATTGGCAGCACCTGCATCTTTATGGCGACGAATTTTCCGCCAAAGACGCGCTTGACGGAACCCTGAATTTCCTGTGCGCACAATTGCCCGATCATGCTGCCCGGATCAAAGCCTGCGAAGCGGAAGGCTAGACTGCCTGTCCGCGACACCGAAGTTTGCGCGGGCTCAGTTGCCTTCGGTCAAGGCGGCGAGCGGAAAGTGGCTTGGAAAAATGCAGCTAAGGGCGTGCATGCAATCATCAAGGCATTCCTCGCGACTGGTGCTTGAAGGGTAAAGCATCAGATGCAGCCAGAAACCGTCTGACAGGGATTCTATCATCTTTGCCGCCCTTTCGGCATCAACGCCCGACCCCTCGCCTTCGTTGACGATTTCCGAACATATCCGGCGAATTTCCGCGATTCGACGATTGTCATATTGATTGTGTATTTTCAGATAGTTGGGGCGATATTTTGCTTGCCCCCAGAATGCAAACCAGACCGCAAGGCGTCGGTGCGTGCAGACCTTTTTGTCAAAATCTGCCTGAATGATCGCCGCAAGCTGATCGGCAGGTTTCGGGCCTGCCTCTTTCAGTTTTTTGGCCCACAGATCATAATGTTCCTTGGCCAGAAACCCCAGAGTTGCGTCATAAAGCGCCTCTTTGCTTTCAAAATGATAATTGACCACGCCGTGGGAAAGCTCCGCCTTTTCCGTCACATGCCGCAGCGTGGTATCCGAAAACCCACGTCTGGAGATGGAATCGATCGCCGCCATGATCAACTGTTTCCGGCGAACATCCCGGGGTGCCGTGCGCTTTTTGGGCTTTTCAACGGTTTCGGCCCTGCTCATGTGTCTTCTCGCGCGGCCAGTTGCTGGTCCAGAAGGTCGCGTTTATGCTGACGGAACATCAGCAGTGCAGCAATGGCAACGGCCGTCGCCACAAACAAAATGATGATTGTCGCCAACGCATTGATATCCGGGCGAAGCCCCAGTCGAATGCGCGAAAAAATCAGGATCGGCAGGGTATTGGCGCCCGGTCCCGTCACGAAACTGGCGATGACCAGATCATCAAGCGACAAGGTGAAGGCCAGCAGCCAGCCCGAGACCAACGCAGGCGTAAGCCGGGGAATGGTGATGGCAGTCAAAACCTTGAACGGTTTTGCGCCAAGATCTGCAGCCGCTTCTTCCAGATCCTGCCCCATTCCCGTCAATCGCGCCTGCACGGTGACGGCCACATATGCCATCGAAAACGTGATATGGGCGATTGTGATGGTTACGAACCCGCGCTCCGCAGGCCAGCCAATCAGTTGTTTCATCGAGATAAAGAAAACCAGCAGCGAAAGACCGGTGATGACTTCGGGCATGACCAGAGGCGCCACGAGCATTCCACCAAACAGTGTGCGCCCGCGAAACCGGCCAAAGCGCACCATGGAAAGCGCCGCGAATGTCCCAAGAATGGTTGCGCAAGTGGCGTTGATGATTGCGATCTTCAGGCTAAGGCTGACCGCACTCCAAACCTCCTCGGACTTGAACAGAACTTCGTACCAACGAAAGGACCAGCCGCCCCAAACCGGCACCAGCTTGGAATAGTTGAACGAATAAATCACCAAAAGGATCATCGGGATGTAAAAGAATGCCAGCCCAAAGGTGATCATAATTGTCAAGAAACGTGAGCGTTTTCCGTACATGTTATTGCGCCTCCGCTGCCTTGCCCTGATATCGCTGGAAGACGATTATCGGCAGAACCAGCAGGAACAGCAAAACGATGGCGACAGCAGCCGCAACCGGCCAGTCGGTATTGCGGGAAAACTCGTTATACAAGACGCGGCCGATCATCTGAACATTCCCGCCGCCCAGCAGATCGGGAATGACGTATTCCCCCGTCGCCGGAATAAAGACAAGCAATCCACCGGCGATGATGCCGGGAACGGTCAGGGGAAGCGTGACTCTGAAGAAGGTATTGGTAGGTCTTGACCCCAAGTCCGCGGCAGCTTCGTTCAAACTGGTGTCAAGTTTTTCCATATTGGCGTATAGCGGCAGGATCATGAACGGCATGTACGTATAGACAATGCCGACATAAACCGCGAATTCTGTATAAAGCATACGAATGGGTTCATCGATGATGCCACTGGCGATCAGCAGATTGTTGATGGTGCCCTGATCCGCCAGCAGACCCATCCAGGCATAGACCCGCAACAGGAACGATGTCCAAAACGGCAGGATGACCGAGAAAAGCAAAAGCGGCTTGGCGACCGGCCCGGAACGCACAATTCCATAAGCGATGGGGTAACCCAACAACAGGCAGAAAAACGTCGACACGACCGAGATCTTGACTGAATTCAGGTAGGTATTGGAATACAGACTGTCGGTCATGATGTAGACGAAATTGTCAAAGACAATCCGGATTGTAACAATGCCGCTGTCGGTCCATTCGATCATTTTGGTGAATGGCGGGCTGGCGATTTTCAGTTCTGCCAGGCTGATCTTGGCCACGATAAAAAACGGCATGAGAAAGAACAACAGCAACCACAGGAACGGGAGGGCAACGACGATAAACTGCCAGTTTGCCTGAGCGTATCTGCCAATTCGTTGAACCAGATTGTGGCTGGGCAGAGACGTGCCCGTCGTCGAATTTTCCGATAATTGGCTCATGAGCTTAACAACATTGCGCTTGCCGGTTCCCAGTTGAGATAGACCGTGTCTTCCCAGGTAATGCTGTGTGTCCGGTTTTTTGGCCGTATCTGGTTGGGTGCCGTCACGTCGATGATCTGGTCGTTATCCAACCGGATTTTATAGATCGAGATTTCCCCGAGATAGCCGATATCATCTACCTTGCCAGAGGTCTGGTTCGGCCCAGCCTTCTTCGGCGCAGTCTTGCTGATATGAATTTTTTCAGGGCGTATGGCGACCCAGATATTACTGCCAACGGGAATCGACTGACCGTGATCGATGTATATGTCGCCCATATCGGTGACCACGCGAACATGGTCGGAACTGTCTTCTGTCACGCGTCCCTCGACAATGTTCGCAGTGCCGATAAAGTCGGCGACAAGACGGGATTCCGGGAACTCGTAAATCTCGGTCGGCGTGCCGATTTGCATGAACCTGCCCGCATCCATCACGGCCATTCGGGTTGAAAGGGTCATCGCCTCTTCCTGATCGTGGGTAACCACGATGAAGGTCACCCCAACCTGTTCCTGAATGTTGGCAAGCTCAAACTGAGTTTGTTTCCGAAGCTTCTTGTCAAGCGCTGCAAGGGGTTCATCAAGCAACAATAATTTGGGTTCCTTGACCAAGGATCTGGCCAGCGCCACCCGTTGACGTTGCCCGCCCGACAATTGCTGCGGTTTGCGTTTCTTGTAGTCTTCCAGCTCAACAAGCTTCAGGATTTCGTGCACCCGGTCGGTGATTTCGCTTTTTCGCATTTTGTCCTGTTGCAGCCCAAACGCGATGTTTTTTTCAACCGACATGTGCGGGAAAAGAGCGTAACTTTGGAACATCATGTTTGTCGGGCGCTCGTAGGCCGGGACATTCGACATATCCATGCCGTCTATGACGATTGATCCGGATTGCGGAAACTCAAATCCGGCGAGCATTCGCAAAAGTGTACTTTTGCCGCAACCCGATCCGCCTAACAGGCAGAACAGTTCGCCTTGGTAGATATCCAGATCAACATTATCAACGGCCGCAATTTCACCGAATTTCTTGGTTAGACCTCTGATTTGCACTAGCGGTGTGCTGTTCTCGTGGTCAAGCCACGGGGTTTCCCGGACGCTCTGTTCGCCTGTCAAAACTGACCTCATTTTTCGATGGAAGTATTCGAGGAAACGGCGGCATCAAATAAATGCCGCCGTCCCAAGAGCTTACCTAGTTACCCGCCTTGAAGTCGGTCCAGGTTCTTGTCTGGAGACGCTCAATCTTCGGAGGCAGCACGACTGTCGTGTACATTTTTGCAACCTGCTCTGATGTGGGAAAGGCTGCGGGGCTTGACGTCACTTCTTCGTCAACCAGTGCTTTGCCCTGCAGGTTCGCCGTCGCATACCAGGTATAGTTGCTGTCTGCGGCGCCAACTTCGGGACGGCTGACATAGTTCAGGAACAAGAGCGCGTCTTCGACGTTGCTTGCATCCGCCGGAATGATCCAGCCATCAATCCACAACTGTGCTTTGCCCTGACCTTCGGGAAGGAAGAAATCCAGAACCACACCCGTGTCTGCTTCGGCAGCACCTGACATCGCCAGCAACCCATCCGGCCCCCAGGTCGTTGATACGCAGAATTCTTTCTGTGGCATACGCTGGTAGGCATAATTGTCGAACGTTTTGATGTAGGGCCGGATTTTTGCCAGCATTTCACCGACGGCCTTATAGTCATCCGGGTTGGTGGAATTCGGATCAAGGTCCATATACGCCAGCGCCATGGGAATGATATCGCCCGGAGAATCCAGGAAAGAGACACCACATTTCGAAAGCTCTTTCATGCTTGCGGGATCAAAGACCATGCTCATGGACCCGATAGGCGCGCCCGGAAATGTCTCCAACACCAATGCCTTGTTGTAGGTCACCCCGTGGGTTCCCCACATATAGGGAATGAAGTGCTGGTTTCCGGGGTCCCATTCCGCGGCCAGTTGGGCCATAAGTGCCGGATCCATGTTGGCTGCATTGGGGATCTTTGACATATCAAGCGGCATGACGATACCGGCCTTGATCAAGCGCGCCACCATGCTGCCGGAGTGATTTACCACGTCATAGCCGCTGCTGCCTGCAAGCAGTTTTGCGTCGATGGATTCAGCGGAATCATAGGTGTCATAAATGACCTTTATTCCGTATTCCTTTTCAAAGTTCGCGATCGTATCCTCGGCAAGGTATTCAGCCCAGTTGGTGACTTTGAGCACCCTTTCCTGCGCAGATGCCGAACCGGCAATCAACACACTGGCGGCAACTGAGCAGATCAGTCCCGTCATTTTCGTTGTGGTTTTCATAGTGTTAGTTCCTCTCCCAAGTTCTAAGTTCGATATGAACCTCTTGAAACAAACGGCGAAAGCCGCACCATCACTATCTGAACTGGCGAGCACTGGCAATTGATGGTGCTCCAAAGCGATGGTCGACTATCTGAATGTTCAGTCAAAAGCTACTCTGGATAATTCGTTCGAGTCAAGCCAGTCACCCCGCCGCCCCAGCGGGGAATATCCGGGCGTCTGTTTCAAAACCCCATAAATGATTACAGCGCCTTGCGATCCTGCATGTGAGGGCACAGATGTTGGCCACGAGCATCCATGCCTGTAAACTTTCGATGGATTTCCCCGATCTTTCATACTTTAACCCCTGCCGTGCTGTCACAACATTGGCCTCGGGCGCCGCCTTTCTCGATCGGCGGTGAACAGGGGACGGCACGCGTGGCCAGGATCTCAGCCCATGATGCGGTTTGAAATACCGTTGCCAGTGTAACTTTTGCTCCGATTGCATCGGAGGGAAATCCGTTCTCAAGCATGACCGTCATGTGGCCGGTCGAAAAAATTCGGTTCTTCAACTGAACCGGTCCAACCGTCAGGGGGGAAAACAGGGTGTCAAATCGCGCGTTTGTCAAGCAGCCCCCGTAAGCAGATAATCCTGAAGCGGTTCAAGGCGGTCGGGAGCATCCGCATATTCACGTTTTATGAACTCAACGGCTGCGGCTTCGTGGGCGGTCAGCACCTTTAGCCTTGGCAGGTCTTCAGGCGGGGCCATTGCCTCCAGCCGTTTGAAGTCATCGATGTAGCCCAAGAACGTACGATCCATTTCCGCCAGAATGACGGCCCAGTCAGCGGCACCCTTGCTGGCCTGATCGCGTCCCTGCTGGAACAATATGGCTTCGGATCTGGGTTTCAGCCCGTATTTTCGAACCAAAGGCAGAACCGAGGCCGCGGCGTAGTTTTCAACCGCGGCAAGCAATCGCAGTTTTTCCCGGTTTTCGGCCTTGTCCTGCATCCCGGCAAGCGCATCAAAACTTGCTTCGCCAACGACCTCTTCTTCATAGTAGCGCAGCAAGGTATCAAGGTATTGGGGATGTAGATCCACCTTGGCCCGATCGCCCGAAGGCCCGTCAGAACCGATGTCAACCTTATCGTGTTTCAGAGGCTCGTCTGCATCCACTTTTTCGTCAAGCTCGCGGGCATATTTGTGTCCGGCATACGTTGCGGCGGCGATGATCGCCGGGGCCTCGCAATCGCCGATGCGTTTCAGGCTAAACGGCAGAGCGTCCGGTTTTCCGTCAACTTTGGACAAGAGATCATGATAGAGATCATCATTGGGTTTTCGCTGGGTGACCATGACAACGGATTTGACGGGCAGGGTTTTTTCCCGTCCGGTGTATTCGCAATTCAGGGTCGCCGTTGTGCCATCAAACCGTCGCAGCGAGTGCGAAACGATGGCTTTGATCCCCAGCTTGTCGAGATGCGCACGGATGCGCCAGCGCTCTGATGTATTGCCCGCCCAGTTTGAAACATTGTCCGACGGTGTCACCAGCGTAACCTCCAGCCCGGCGGCCTTCAAACGTTCGGCAAGGACACCGCCCAGATAGTAGGAATCCTGATCATAAACCAAGGCCGGACCTTCGGGAACTTCGCCCGCCATAATATCGTTGGGCGTCAGGATCACCGGCGACGTTCCCGGTTCAGCAATGGAAAGAAAGGCTTCCCCGTCAAAGCGTTCCGCCATCCAGCTCGCCCCGGTGGCAAGGGCCACATGGTCGGCCTCAAACGCCAGAACATCGTCAGCGGTAAGATTGCTTTCCCGGTAGACCTCGACATTGGTCATGTTCAAAAGCTCCTGCTCGCGGTAGGTGCGCACGCGGGCATATTCGCTCATGCCGGGCAGCGCGCTTTCGCGGGTAACCCGACCGCCAAGGTCGCGAGACGCTTCGGCAAGCGTCACCTGATACCCGCGCGCGCCAAGTGCGCGGGCCGCCTCCAACCCCGCTGGCCCTGCCCCAACGACAAGAATGCTGCTGTCCGATTGGCGGGCCTTGATCTTTTCAGGATGCCAGCCCTTGCGCCATTCCTCGCCCATCGTCGGGTTTTGGGTGCAGCGGATCGGCACGCCCAGAGAGTCACCGGAATAGCAGACATTGCACCCGATGCATTCGCGGATGGCATCGACATTCCCCTGCTCAATTTTCCTCGGCAGAAACGGATCGGCAATCGACGGGCGTGCCGCGCCAACAAAATCGACAATCCCCCGCTTGACCTGGCTCACCATCGTATCGGGCGATGTGAACCGTCCGACCGTGACGACGGGTTTTGACGTGACTGATTTAACGAAATTCATATAAGGCTCTAGCGGGGCTTCCTTGACAAAGCGCGAGACGCCCATTTCCAGCGAATAATCGGCAATGTTGATGTCCCACAGGTCAGGCAGTTCGCTGAGCATTTCGAACATTTCCCGACGCTCGCCCAAAATCGGAACCCCGTCCTGACCGATTTCCTCGTCTGCCGAGAAACGCACAGCTACCGCACACCGATCGCCCACCGCTTCTTTGGTGTCCTCGATCAGTTCGCGTATCAGACGAACGCGGTTTTGCAGCGACCCGCCATATTCATCGCCGCGGGTATTGACGCGCGGGCTAAGGAAATTCGACAACAGGTATCCGTGGGTGGCGTAAACATAGACAATGTCAAACCCGGCCTCTTTGGCCCTGAGGGCGGCGCGCCGATGCCAGTGGCGCAATGTCCGGATATCGGTTTTGTCCATTGCGCGGGTCTGAAACGGGTGCCCGACGGCATTTGGAAAACTGGCAAGATCCATTGCGACTTCGCGGCTCATCATGTTCGCGGTGCGGATACCGCCATACCAAAGTTCGGCACCGGCCAATGCGCCATGCGCATGGACCTTGTCCGTCATCAACCGATGCGCCCGGATATCGCTGTCGTTCCAGAGCGAGGCGGACGGATGGGGCAGATCGTCAGAGCTGGGATGGATCGAGTTATATTCCGTGCAAACCACACCCCAGCCGCCTTCGGCCTTTACCCCGCGCATTTCCGCCAGCATATGGGGGCGCAGCGCCCCCATCCCGGTGCAGTGGGGCACCTGATAGAACCTGTTCCTGGCGGTAACCGGCCCGATTTTCACAGGTTCAAACAAAACGTCATAGCGGGGGTCGCGCTTCATCGGTGTCTCCCTTTTCAGGTTTCGCGGTTGGCAAGTTCGGGCAGTTCCCGGCGAAACGGAACCCCTTTGACAAGCGGTTCACCCAGCTCGCGAGCGAAACGATGGCCGGAATAGATTGCCGCCGCGATGGTGCCGGGGGCAAGGCAATCGCCGATACGGGTGACGGATGTCAAAGCCGGGTCGCCTTGTGCGACGATATCGGAATAGAGCGTGTCAACACTGTCGCGCATTGTGACCAGCAGCACGGATTTGCAGGCGACGCTTTTCCTTGCCCCGGTATAGACGCAGGCCAGTTCGACATGATCGCTGGCGATCCATACAAGGTTGTGCAGCGGCACGATGCGAACGCCAAGTTCCATCAGGCGGGTCTGTATTCGCCCCTGCTCCATCGTGTTATGGGTCCAGTGTGAAACATCAGCGGCTGGGGTGACATAGGTGACATCGGCCCCGTCAAGGCACAGCTTTTCCGCCATGACCCCCCCCATGTAATAGTGATCATCGTCAAAAATGACGATGGGCCCATCAACCCGGTGGCCCTGAATAACATCATCCGGGGTCAGAATATCTGCCCCTTCAGCGGCGGGTATCGGATCGTGATTATTGCGGCCAATCCCATTGCGCGCCCATTTTGAACCCGTCGCCAGCACCAGGTGGTCCGCATCAAATTCAAGAACCTCTTTGGCGCTTAGATGGCTGTCAAAAAACAATTCAACATTGGCCATCTGACTGATTTGATAGGCCCGGTAATCCGCGACGCGGCGCCAGTGGGAAAGCCCGGGAAGACGGCTTTCAACTGCGACCCGGCCACCGACCGCTTTGCCGGAGTCCGCCAGCGTCACTTGATAGCCGCGCTGACCCAAAGCACGGGCGGCTTCCAGCCCGGACGGCCCCGCGCCCACGATCAGGATCGTGTCGTCGTTCTTTTTTGCAGCGATGTGTTCAGGATGCCAGCCACGCCGCCACTCTTCACCCATTGTCGGGTTTTGCGTGCAGCGCATGGGTGTCGCCAGATAGTCGCCGGTCACACAGATATTGCACCCGATGCATTCACGGATGTCCTCAACCCGGCCTTCCTTGACCTTGTTGGGCAAAAACGGATCGGCGATGGACGGGCGTGCGGCGCCAATCAGGTCCAACTGGCCGCTCCTTATCAGGGAAACCATCGCATCGGGCGAGGTATAACGGCCAACCCCGACCACCGGAACATTGGTCACCTGTTTGACAAAGGATACGTATTGATCCTGAAATCCCTCTGGCGCGAACCGTGATGTTGCGCTGTCGCTGGGCCAGTCGCCGACATTGACATCCCACAGGTCCGGCAGGTCGGCCAGATATTCGACAACATCGCGACCCTCGCCATCAAACGCCAGACCAGCGGGGCCTTTCGCCTCGTCCAGGCCAAAGCGGATCGCCACGGCACAGGTATCGCCCACCGCTTCTTTGGTGTCCTCAAGAACTTCGCGGATCAGCCGTGCCCGGTTTTCAAGCGCCCCCCCGTATTCGTCTGATCTGTCATTGCGACGCGACAGAAAATGGGTGAACGTGGTCATGTCATGGGCGCAGTAAAGATAGACGATATCAAAACCCGCCTTTTTGCTGCGAATGGCGGCGTCAACGTGAAGTTTTCGAAACGCCTTGATATCGGCCCTGTCCATGGCGCGGGTTTGCATTGGTTCCATCAGGTCGATCGGTCGGGCTGACGGGCCCATCGGGATTTCCCGGCTGTAATTGTTGGCAGCACCACCGCCCAGAAACGCCGGTTCTATCCCCGCAAGGGCACCGTAATCGTGAACCGCGTCGGCCATTCTGGCCATGAGGGGTATATCACGGTCATCCCAAAGGCGGCCTTCGGGAATTGGGCTGAGTTCGGACAAATGGCTGATTTCAACTTCTTCGGTGTTGACGACACCCCAACCGCCCTCTGCCTTGATGCGCCGCATTTCAATCCAGCTTGACGGATATTGATGGCCCATACCGTTGCAATGCGGCACCTGATAAAACCGGTTTTTTGCCGTAACAGGCCCGATTTTGACCGGCTCAAAAAGGATGTCATAACGGGGGTCTCTTGGCATGATCATTCCTTTGGCGGTATTGGCAAAGGCTGGTCGAAATGGTCGGGAAAAACCTGCCAAAGGTATCTTTCAATGCGGTTTGCCGAAAAACTGCGCCGTAATTCGCCGGGATCCATCAGGAAGTTGAGCCAGAACCCGTCATAGAGGGCTTCGAGCGTCAAGGTCACATCTTCAGGATCAACGTTTTCATAGCCGCCCTGTTTGATGATCTGCTGGCAAAGAATGAACGTAAGCTCCCTGCGTTCGGCATCAATGTCATTGACCATTTTGCGATACGAGGCGCGCGCGCCAGCCTCGCCAAAGAACGCGTACCAGACCGCAAGTTTTTTTCGGTTACAGATTGTCGGGTGAAAATGTGCGGCCACGATTGATTGCAATTTCGCTGCGGGGGCAAGATTGGCCTTTTCGTATTGGGTCTTCCAGTGCTGGTGATGCTCGTTCGCCAGATAGCGAAGGGTTTCCTCAAACAGGTTCTGCTTGGTCTCAAAATGAAAATTTGCCAAACCGCGGGAAAGTCCGGCGATCTGGGTGACGGTTGTCATTGTTGTGCCTGACAGGCCGAACTTTGCAATGCTCCGGATGGTGGCATCTATCAACTGCTGTCGTCGCGCCGCTTTTGAGGCAGTTCTGGCCTTTTTGGCGGATGCAGTTTCTGAAAAGGCGTCGAGTTCACTCATTCTTTCATCTCTGGCATGGGGATATCCAAGCCGTGGCGGCATTCCCGTGGCCTTTCAAAACAACGGAAAATCCCGAATTTCCCCTCAATCCATTGAATGCCTGTTCAATCAATGGGTTGATTTCCGAAACGAGTCAAGACAGTATTTGGTCAGGCATCAGCTAGAAAAGGATACGAAAATGGCCACGGGAAAACGCGTCATCCGGCTGGAGAAGAACGGACCAGCCACGACCGTCATGCCCGAGATGAAATGCGATCCCGCCCGTTTTCAATCGGCTTTGCCAATGCAGCCTCTGCACGTCTGTTTTGAAGACCCCAACATTGGACTGAGCGTTGGTGTATGAGACACTTCCACAATGCAGGCGGTCTTTGGCCCCTGCCCCGGGGATGAATTCGTCCGGGTGCCCGAAGGGGAATTCAGAATGCTGGATAGCGATCAACCGGCTCAATTTAACACTCAAGGACCTTAGCAATGACCAGCCTGCCTAAACACGCCCAGACCGTTATCATCGGCGGCGGCTCGATCGGGTGTAATACGGCCTATCACCTGACCAAATTGGGTATGACGGATGTCGTGGTGCTGGAACGCGAGCAATTGACGTGCGGAACCACCTGGCACGCGGCCGGTTTGATCGTGGCCGGTCTTTTGAAATCCGAGGCAGAGTGCGAAATCTACACCCACGGCCGGGATCTTTATGCCTCGCTTGAACAGGAAACCGGATTGCCAACGGGGTTTCGCGACGTTGGTTATTTGCAGATCGCCAACAACGAAGAACGCGTACACGAGATGCGCCGGATCGCCCCTTTCATGCGCCGCCACGGCATCAATATCCATGAGATTTCGCCAAAAGAAACCGCCGATTTGTTCCCCATTGGCGACCTTTCGGACGTGCTGGCGGGGTTCTATATCCCCGAGGATGGCAGGGCCAATCCGGTTGATGTGACCATGTCGCTGGCCAAAGGTGCCCGCATGGGGGGCGCCCGGATTATTGAAGGCGTGACCGTCGCCGAAATCCTGGCAAAAGACGGAACCGCCACCGGGGTTCGCACAATTGATGGCCAGACCATCACCGCTGAAAACGTGGTGATTTGCGGCGGCATGTGGTCCCGACAGCTAGGGGCTAAAGCCGGCATTAACCTGCCCCTTCAGGCCGCCGAGCACTATTACCTGATCACCGAAAAGATCGAGGGGATCAGCCGGGATTTGCCGGTTTTGGAAGACCCGTCGACCTATACTTATTACCGCGAAGAAGTGGGCGGCCTGATGCTTGGTTTGTTTGAACCCGGCGCGGCGCCCTGGAAGCTTGACCATATCCCGGATGATTTCACTTTTGGCGAGATCGAGCCTGATTGGGACAGGGTTGGCCCGCATCTGGAGCGGGCCTATAGCCGCGTGCCGGATACACTGAATGTTGGGGTTCGCAAGCTGTTTTGCGGACCTGAAAGCTTCACGCCGGACCTTGCGCCGCTGGTGGGGGAAACGCCCGAGCTGCGAAACTGCTTTGTCGCCTGCGGCATGAACAGCCTTGGAATTCTAAACGGTGCGGGGACTGGAAAAGTGCTGGCGCATTGGATCGTCGATGGCATCCCACCCGTCGATGTAACCGCAATCAACGTTAATCGTTTCACCAAGAACGAAGCCACCCGCGCCTTTCGACGCGACCGCGGAGCGGAGCTTTTGGGCAAGATGTTCGGCCAGCATTATCACAATGAAAGTTTTGAAACCGCCCGCAACGTCAAGCGTTCCGCCCTATATGACCGCCTGAAAGACGCAGGCGCCTATTTCACCGAAAGCCATAGCTGGGAACTGCCGGACTGGTTTGCGCCCTCCCCCGCTGAGGCGCGCATCGAACGCTATAGCTGGTTCCGGCAGAATTGGTTTGACTGGCATGCAGCAGAACATCGTGCGGCGCGTGAAGATGTCATCGTCATGGATATGTCTTCGATGTCGAAATTTCTGGTGCAGGGGCGCGACGCCTGCGAATTGATGAGCCGGCTGAGCTGCAACGATGTAGACGTCGAACCCGGCCGCGTTGTTTATACGGCCTGGGTAAATCAGCAGGGTGGATTTGAGGCCGACCTGACCGTAACCCGGCTGGAGCGCGACAAGTTTCTGGTCGTTGTCGGGGAAAACAGCCACGGCCACACCGAAATGCGGATGCGTCGTCATATCGGTACGGATGAATTTGTCACTGTCACCGATATCACGCCGGGCACGACCCAGATTAACGTACATGGCCCAAAATCCCGCGAGTTGTTGCAAAAGATCAGCTTTGCCGACCTGTCAGATCAGGCGTTCGCCTATATGACCTGTCAGGAAATTGATGTCGGATATTTCAATGTGCTTGCCCTGCGCGTGACCTATGTTGGTGAACTTGGCTGGGAATTGCACGTTCCCGCCCTCAATGCCGTTCAGGTTTATGATCTGCTGATGGCGGCGGGTAAAGAATTGGGCGTGCGCAATGCCGGAATGCAAACGCTTGGTTCTTTACGGCTTGAAAAGGCCTATCGTGATTTCGGGATCGATATCGATAACACCGACAACCCAATCAAAGCCGGGCTTGGCTTTGCGGTCAAACTGGACAAACCGGGTGGGTTCATCGGGCGGGATGCTTTGGCAAAAATCAAATCCCAGGGCATTCCCAAAACCCGCATGTTGCATTTTCTTTTGAGCGATCCCGAACCTCTGCTCTACGGCAATGAGCTGGTGTTCCTGAACGGAGAAGCCGTCGGGCATCTTCAGGTCGGCGCTTATGGACACAGTCTGGAAGGGGCCGTGGGAATTGGGTTTGCAGAAGTTGACGAACCGCTTACCGCTGATCTTATCAACGCCGGTGAATGGGAGATTGATGTGGCTGGGGACCGCATCAAGGCAACGGCGTCACTCAGGCCGCTTTTTGACCCGGGAATGACAAAAATCAAGTGCTGAACCGTCAGCCTGTGCCCAGGCTGCCAAGCCTCGCTATTTCGGTGGCCGCATGGCCGATACGGGCAGTTTGATCGGGAAAATGTCACGGATTTTGGCGTCAGTCTGCGCGCCAAAATAGTTGGGATAATGGTCAGACATCAGGTCCTGTGTTCGCTCGCAGGCAACCTCGAACAAATCTCGGCTGCCGTCTTTTTCCCACTTGTCGACCTGCCAGCGGTCCATCAATTCGGGGTAGACATATTCTGTTTCCATATAGTTTAGCGTTTGCGAATTTCCCAGAAAATGCCCCGGGTCGATGGTACAGTCGTGGATGATATCAACGGCGAGGGTTTCATCGCTGACCTCGATCCCGCGCAAGCTGCGCAGGATCATGCCCGCCGCGTCATTGTCGATGACCATGCTTTCAAAGCTGCACCCCATCAGGCTGCCCATCATGCCGCCAAATTCACAAATCCGATTGGCCCCGGCATGGGCCGCCAGCGCGAAACTCAGCGCCTTTTCATATCCGTATTGGGCATCCGGTATTTTGGCGTCAGTCATGCCCGCGCCGACAGATGTTGGCAGGTTGTAATAAGTGCCCATCTGGATCGCTGCCGCCCCAATCAGGGCCTGTTCACCACTGCCACCACTGAACGAACCCGTGCGCAGATCGGTGATAAAGGGCCAGGCGGCAAAGGTCATCGCACACCCCGGATTAATCAGGTTGACAATCGCCAGGCATGCAAGGGTTTCGGCAACAGACTGGGCCAGCGTTCCGGCCAGCGGCGCTGGCGAAGTCGCCCCGGCCTGTGGTGGCACGGCGATGTCGCTGGTCAGACCCAGTTTTGAAGTTTCGATCAGCAGCTCCAGGTTTTCGCGCCCAAACCTCAAGGGGGAAACGATCGGGCAACCGCCAAAGATTACGGACGGCTTTTTCAGGAACGAACCCTCGCCCCCTGACGCCAAATCAAAAAGCGCAATCGCCGGTTTGATATTTTCGCGGTTGCGAAGCGCCACACAGGCTGGTTTTTCGCTGCCAGCAAGGATTGCATAGACCGAGTTCACGTCGTGAACGAAATCATCCGGATAATCGGTTGCCAACACCGTGTCACCCAGCATGTGAATGTTGTCCAGCCGATCAACAAGCCGGGTAAAATCATAGATATCCTGCAACACCGAGGGGCGATAGGTGCGGGTCTTTGCCTCAAACGTCGTGACCGCGGTTCCCGAACAGGAAAAATAAACATTGGTGCCGGTGCAATGCATATCGTCTTTGCCGGCGCGTTCACCACGGGCGTGGACGTAATATTCCTTTGCAGCGCCCGCAATCAGGTCTTCCATCAGTCCACGCGGAAAACACAATCGATTGTGTTCGCTAAGGAATGCACCTTTCGGCAGAACAAGGTCGAGCAATTCCTGCGTCCAGTCGCCCAGCCCGGTTCGTTCCAGAATGCTCAGGGCCGCGTGGTGGATTTTGTCCATATCGACATCGGTTAACGGCTGGTAGCGACCGCCCGGCATCCCCGGCCAGATTGCTTTTGCCCCGGCACCATCGGCCCTTTTTTCCATGCGCGCCCTGCGTCCCCCGGTTTTGCGCCGTGACCGGCCTTTTGAGACATCAACCATAATTTCCGCCCTTTCCTAGCCTAAAGCGACGATTTCGCGGGTATAAAACTCTGCCGCCACATCGGCCGGATCACGTTCGAAATCGCGCGCCGCCTTGTGGCCGGACCAGATTGCATCGGCGATCAATCCCGGCCCGGCAGCGTCGCCGATCAACTGCACATGCGCAAATTTATCGGATTGAACAAGGGCGTCATGGCACGAGGTCAAGCGCGTTCTTTCCGTGACCGGAACAATGGTTTCACACATGACCGACTGGGTTTCATCGCAATAAACACTGGCAAGACCTGCTGTGGTTGTCGTGGTACTGACCAGTTGATGACCCGTCACGATCCGCACGCCAAGCTCCATCAGGCGCGCCTGAATGCGGGATTGTTCAAGCGTGTGTTCTGTCCAGGGGGAGATCATTGCCGCGGGGGTGACCAGAATGACATCGTGGGCTTTACGCGCAAGCTCTTCGGCCAGTGCACCCGCCAGATAAATCTGGTCGTCATCGTAAATCAACACAGGGCCGGCACCGGGGCTTTGGCCGGCCATTATGTCTTCGGGCGACATCACGGCGGTGTTCAGCGCGATGGGTTTGCGGTTGGATCGCCCGACACCATCCAGCCGCCAAGCCGATCCTGTGGCAACGAATACATTATCAATCCCCAGTTCGGCGATCGAACCCGCGTCCATCGGGCTGTCGGTATAGATTGAGACGTTTGCCATCTGCCGCAATTCGTAAAGGCGGTTATCAATGACTCGTCGCCATGCGCGCAAACCGGAAAGTCGGCTTTCCTGCAGGGCTCTTCCTCCGGGTTCAGACCCGGCCTCGGCCAGGGTGACCTGATAGCCGCGACGCCCCAGTTGCAGCGCACATTCCAGCCCGGCAGGTCCGGCCCCGATGACCAGCGCGTCGATTTGGTGCACGCGCGGTGCAATATGTTCGGGGTGCCAGCCGCGCGCCCAACCTTCGCCAATGGTCGGGTTTTGGGTGCAGCGGATCGAAATCGCCTGATTGTCCGACGAAACGCAGACATTACAACCGATGCATTCGCGGATATCTTCAATCCGGCCTTCAGCGATCTTGTTCGGCAGGAACGGGTCGGCGATGGACGGCCGGGCCGCGCCAATAAAATCAACGATCCCCTTTTTGACCATCGAGACCATCAAATCAGGTGACGTCAGGCGCCCCACCGCGACCACGGGTTTTGTCGTCACCTGTTTGACAAACTCGATATAGGGCGTCTGATAGCCGTCATCGGGTTGAAACCGGGTGGTTGCGCTGTCGTTTGACCAGTCAGAGATGTTGACGTCCCAAAGATCCGGCAATTCGGCCAGCAATTCGACCACTCCGCGCCCTTCCTCGGCCGCCCGCAGCCCATCCGGCCCTCGCAATTCGTCAACAGCAAAGCGAACGGCGACAGCGCAGGTATCCCCAACGGCTTCTTTGGTCTCTTCGATGACTTCACGAAACAGGCGCGTGCGGTTTTCAAGGCTGCCACCGTATTCGTCCAGGCGCTGGTTGTGATCGGCCATCAGAAAATGCTGCAAGACCGTCATGGAATGCCCGGAATAAGCATAGATGATATCAAACCCGGCCCTTTTTGCCCGCAGCGCTGCATCCTTGTGCCAGCGGCGAAATTCGCGGATGTCGGCCTTGTCCATGCCAATGGCCTGACGTGGCTGAACAAAATCAATCGCCGTGTCTGAGGGTGCAAAAATCGGGGCGCGCGTTTGCAGGTTGGTCGAGTGGCTGCCATTGTGGACCAACTGGCAAGCGGCAAGCGCCCCATGTTCATGGACAGCGTCAACCATCAGCCGCAGGGCGGGTATATCGCGGGCGTCCCAGATCCGCCCCTCGGCGAACGGGCTGAGGTCCGAACTGGGGTGGATTTCGGTTTCCTGAGTTGAAACAACGCCCCAGCCACCTTCGGCTTTTGTGCCGCGCAGGGCGGCCTCGGCTTGAGGGCGCACATGGCCCATTCCGGTGCAATGGGGCACTTGATAGAACCGGTTCTTGGCCGTCACCGGGCCGATTTTTTGCGGCTCAAACAGAATAGAATACTTGTCAGCAGTGGTCATCGGCGCGTTTCTTTGTCCTGAAGTGGTGCCAAACAGGCCAGAAAGGGGTTACCCGGCCCGGCTTGCAGCACGTGGGCTGGTGGATTGGCGATTGGCATGGGCGCGTTCACAAAACCACCTGGGTTTTGATGTCAGTCGACGCTGTTTCCAAAGCATGTTCCAGAATGCCAACCATATCGTCAATCTGGGATTTCGTGATTGTTAACGGCGGGGACATGACGACGGAACTGTAGACGGGTCGCAGCATCAGGCCGTTTTCCTGACATATCTGATCGACCCGCAGCAAAAAGGCAATATCGCGGTCTTCGTCGGGATGCTCTCTATCAACGCGACATTCCACCCCGGCCATAAGTCCGATGGCGCGAATGTCGCGAACAACCGAAAACCGATCAAGCGCGCGCAGACGTTTTTCAAAATGCGGCGCAATTTCCTGTACGTGCGCAAGCAATCCGTCGCGTTCAAAAATATCCAGATTTGCCATGGCGGCGGCGGCAGCGACGGGATGCCCGGAATAGGTAAATCCGTTGCAAAAGTATTTGGCGGAATTGCCGGTGGCCTTAATGTCTGCAACCATCCTGTCGGAGATGAACAAGGCCCCCATTGGAATATACCCGGACGTCAAACCCTTGGCCGTCGTCAGCATGTCAGGCTCAACCCCAAACACGTCTTTGCTGGCGAAATAATGCCCCAGCCGACCAAAACCGGTCACGACCTCATCGGAAATGAACAGGATGTCGTGCTTGCGACACAGATCATGGCACTTTTTGAAATATCCGTTTGGTGGCACAATCACGCCACCTGACGCCATGATCGGTTCCGCAATGAAAACCGCGATATATTCCGGGCCGATTTCCAGGATCTTGCTTTCCAGTTCGGCAACCTTCTGGGCACAGAAGTCATCAATGGTCATTGTGGCGGGGCGATTGGCTGGATTTGGGCTGGATAGGAAATGCACCTGCTCCGCCTGCACGTCCATGTTTTCCTTTTCAAGCATTTTGCCGGAACACGAGGCGGCCAAGTAGGTGCTGCCGTGATAGGCGCCAACCCTGGATATGATTTGTTTCTTTTCCGGGCGTCCCAGACAATTGTTATAAAAGAACGCAAACCGAAGCGCCGTATCAACCGCCGTGGACCCACCGGTGGTAAAGAACACGTTGTTCAGATCCCCGGGCGTCATAGCCGCCAGCCGATCCGCCAGAACGGCCGCGGGTTCCGAGGTGGCGGACCAAGGTGAAAAATAGGATAAATCGCGCATCTGCGCTGTGACCGCCTGGATTATTTCTTCGCGTCCGTGGCCAACATTCACGCACCACATACCGCCAGGTCCGTCGATCATGCGATTTCCATCGCTATCGGTAATATAGATGCCATCGCTATTGGTTATGACGGTTCTGGCATCCCCTCCGATTGCAGTGACATCTTCCCAGGGATGCACAAAATGCTTGTCCATCGCCTGAATATTTTCGGTGTCCAAACGTTTCGTCATATCCATCGCTGCTGCGCCCATCATAAGAATTCATGTGTCAGGGTCGGCCTGAACAGGCGACCAATCCCGGAACATTTCAAGGTTCTTGAAACTTGTTACAGGTTAGCCCATTTTTTCGCACCGGCGAAACAGGTTTTCGCAAAGATTGCGCTCACACACCCTATATCTTCAGGGCGCACCGGAACGTCAAAACGTGAGGTGTCCAATCCTGCCATCCCTAAGGAAGCTCTGATTTACGCGTCTCGACATTTTGCGGGAAATGACAGGCCGGAAATGGACGGGCGTTCGCGGCACTTACGGTGTCGCGAAATCGTTTGCGTCTGTTTCTTGCTCATATGACCCTCGGGGCGCCGCGATCGTGGGGGGCCAGCCGCCCCGCAAGGGGTTAAGTGCGGTATTCCAAACGCTTCCTTGCGACGAACTCGTCCAGTGCCCCACGCTGATCATCTGCCATGGGGGGGCGGACATAATTGTCGAGGATACGCTTTGCCTCAATGGCGCCGACCACTTCGGCGGTTTTTGCCCCCTCAGCTTCCCATTGTTCAAAACTGTCATTGTTTTGCAGCGGGTTCATGTGCATTGGGTTTTCGCGGGTGTGGTCCGTGCCAAGAAAATGGCCGCCCGGTCCGATATCCGCCACATCGCCCAAAATCGCATCCAGGTTCTCCTCTTGCAGCCCCGAGAAGAAGCGATGGAAGTTTTCAAGCTGTAACGAGTCATGGACCCATTTGGCGTAACTCACACCCAGTGCACCCTCAAGGAAACCCGCGGCATGGACGATGAAGTTACAGCCGCCCAACAGCACCGGCCACATGGTGTTGGCACTGTCATAACCCGCCTGAAGGTCCACAGATTTCGAACCGGTCCACATGGTGCAGGAACGCCACGGCACTTTGTAGAATCGCGCCATTTGCCCAACGAGAAGGTTCATCAGGCCTGGCTCTGGCGACCCCATCATTGGCGCGCCGGTTTTCATCGACACACCCATGATCGCAACACCCAGAACCATCGGGCATCCTTTGCGGATAATCTGGCTATAGGCCATGCCTGCCAGACTTTCCGCGATCAGCAATGCGACACCTCCATGGGGCGAGGCCGGTGTACTGGCGCCGGCCAAAACAAAGGGCGACAAAAGACAAGGCTGGTTTGCAGCGGCGTAGACACGCAAGCTTTCCAACATGGTTTCGTCCCAAACCAACGGTGTGTTGCAATTCAGCAGAGCCGTCACAACAACATTGTCGTCTGCGAATTCTTCGCCAAACACGATGCGCACCATGTCGATGGTATCGCGTGCGGCGGTTTCAGATAACACAGATCCTTTGATTGGTTTGTCGGTCAGCGTCAGTGCTGCGTGGACCAGATCCAGATGCCGTTCGGGGACCGGCACATCTTGCGGTTCCACCGGCAAAATACCCGGCACATGCATGGCCTGGCTCATCTGAGCCATTTTGAAAAAATTATGCGCGTCTGCCAACTGCGACCGTCGGCGCCTGCCATCGAGATCATAAACGAACGGCGCGCCGTAAACGTTGGCAAAAACTGAATTGCGCCCGCCGACATCGACCGTGCGGTCAGGATTGCGGGCATTGAGGGTATAGTTCTCGGGCACGGATGAAATCAGGGTCATCAACATGTCGCGCCCGATGCGCACCCTCTCGCCCTGAACATCCGCGCCGACACGTTTCCAATCGGTCAGCGCGATCGGGTCGCGAAAGATGATGCCAGTGGTTTCCAGAATTGTCATGGCGGCGTTGTGAATCCTCTCAACACCTTCCGGGCCCAGTAAATCAATTGGGCCAACAGCACGGTTGAGCGTTGGCAGATAGACGGGCGCGGGGTTGGTGCGGGCCGCAATTCGACTGGCGCGACCGCTTCGGCTGCCGCGATTACGTGGTTCAGACATTTTTTGCTCCAGCTTACGGATGGATCAGGGGCAGCTTGCCCTTGTGAGCCAAGTTTTCCTGTTTTGGGCTATGCCCGTGCGCGCGCGCTGGTCGGGTCCACCGCGCAAACATCAATCACTTCGGCGTCGCGCATTTCATTGTGAACCAGCACCTGCATTCTTGTGCCCTTAGCCGTCATTTCCTGAGGGACAAGCGCCATGGCGATGTCGTGATTGCAGTAATAGGAAAATCCGCCAGAGGTCACGCGCCCAATCAGTTCGCCACCCTTGTAAACGCCTTCGTCAAACATGACCGAGGTGTCGCAGAACGGAAGTTTCAGCGTCACAAGCTGATGATACCCGCCAACTTCCTTTTGCTTCAACAGCGCTTCTTTGCCGATGAAATTTCGTTCAACAAACGCGCCGTTGAGCTTTTCCTTGAAGGCCACGAAACGTCCGAGGTCAGCCTCAAACGGGGTCATATCCTTGCAAATTTCACGGTTGATGGCGCGATAAGATTTTTCTAAACGCATGCTTTCCAGTGCTTCGAGGCCAAAAGGTTTAACCCCCGCCTTCAGCAGCTGATCCACGATGTGCCGATTGTAGCCAACCGGATGGTGCAACTCCCAACCCAGCTCGCCGGTATAGGACACACGCAAGAGGTGCACGCCCTTGGCATACCCCACCTCACCCTTCTGGGCCGAAAGCCAGGGGAACGCTGCGCTCGACAGGTCATTGTCCGTCAACGTCGCCAGAATTTTACGGGAATCCGGGCCTGCGAGTGCAATTACACCGAACTGCTCGGAGATATCTTCCAACACGACCGAGCCATCTTCAGGCAGCAGGCGTTGCAACTGGTCCCAGTTATAGGCGCGCCAGTTCGGGGTTGAGATCAGATAGAAATCATCCTCGCGATAGCGCACGATGGTGTATTCAGCATCCATGCCGCCTTTTTCGTTCAGCATCAGCGAGAGCGTCATGCGCCCGAGTTTGGGCAACTTGTTCGCCATAAGATGATCCAGCCACAAGGCGGCGCCGGGGCCACGCACGGTGAATTTGGTCATCGGCGACATTTCGATGAAACCGGCCTGTTCACGGGTGGTCCGCACCTCTGCCTGGACGCGTTCCATATGGTCGGAGCGGCGAAAGCTGTGTTCTGGAATGGCTTCCGCCGGAGATTTGGCAAACCAGCGCGGAAATTCATAGCCGTTGAAGCTTGTCCAGACAGCGCCCTGCGCGGTCAGCAGGTCATAAGATCCCACGGTCTTCATCGGACGCGCAGACGGGCGATCTTCGCCCGGCACGTGGGAGTGCATGTGAGCGCCCCATGTTTCGCGCACCTTATCCATGGTCCAGCGCCTTGAGGCGTAGTCAGAGAAACGGCGTGGATCAAGTTCCGACATATCCATGCCCGGATCGCCGTCAATGATCCAGCGTGCCAAACGCGCGCCAACGGTGCCACCCCAAAGAATGCCACCCGGCATACCTTCGGCCAGCCAAAGATTGTCATGACCCGGGGCGGGGCCAGCAAGCGGCAGTTCGTCTGGCGTCATCTGGAATGGGCCACGGGTATTTGCCTTGATGCCGACTTCGCCGAGTGTCGGCACACGTTCAATCGCACGTTCCCATTGGGCCTCCACAGCGTCGAAATCCTCGGGGAGCAGATCGGCCCCGAACTCAGGCGGCACACGATCTTCTGCAAAAAGTTTCAGGTCCTTTTCGAATTCATAAGGACCAAACTGAAGACCGCCCACGTCTTCGCGCAAATAGGCACCGTAATCTTCGTCGCGCAAAATCGGGTATTCGGGCAGACCTTGATTTTTGCGTTCAATCAACGCCGGGACATGGTCAGTGGTCCAGTATTGATGCACGATGGGGATACAGGGCAGGTCAAGTCCAACGCGGCGTGCGTTTTCGCGGGCATAGTTGCCGGTTGCGAAAATGAGATGTTCACAAGTGATGTCACCATTGTTGGTGGTCACGCGCCAATGGCCATTATCAAGCTTTTTATATGCCGTGGCTTCGGTGTTCTGGTACACCTTGGCACCGGCATCACGCGCAAGCTTTGCCATGCCCTGTGTGATATCGGCCGGATTGATATAGCCATCTTCGGTATGCAGAATACCGCCGCGAATATCCTCGCTCTGATTGAGGAGCGGATGAATATCGGCGATTTCCTCGGGGCTGACCAACTTGCAAGGCACGCCTGCGGCCTCGGCAATTGAAATATAAGACTGAAATTCATCCCAACGTTTTTGCGAATTGGCAATACGCAATTGCCCGACCTTGCGCAGTCCGACCGAAGTGCCCAACTTTTCCTCAACTTCGCTGTAGATGCGGATTGTTTCCATGGTCATCTTGGAGACATTGTGCGAACGGACAAAGGTCACAAGAAGGCCGGCCGCATGCCATGTGGAGCCTGACGTCAGCGTTGTTCGTTCCAGCATAACGACATCAGAGCAACCGTATTCCGTCAGACCATAGAGGATTGAGGCCCCGACACAGCCGCCCCCGACGACAACCACTTTGGCATGTGACTTCATTTTTGCGACTCCTCCAGGAATTCCCTATTCAATAAGCGTGACTTGGCGCTGATGCTTTGGTGAGGCAGAAACAACCACTCCGACGCACATGCGTGCAACCCCTATTTTGCTTGTTGATGGGTTGTGTCGCAATTCCAAAAAAAGTAATGCTGAGTTACCTGAGCTAAATCAAAACTCGCAAAAAGTGCAGCACACAAGCCAATTTTCGAACCGAGGAAAAAACCACCTTGCTCACGCGCCCATATGATTTCCCACCTGTAAGCTCGCTGATCAGCTTTGAAGCCGCAGCAAGACGCGGGAGCTTCAAACTTGCAGCGCAAGAGCTGAGCGTCACGACCGCTGCCGTCAGCCATCAGGTCAAAGCCCTTGAAAATGATCTAAGCTGTAAGTTGTTCCATCGTTTTCATCGCGGCGTTGAGCTGACGGAACGCGGGGTGTATTTACTGGTTACCTTGCAGCGGGCCTTTGAGGGAATAAATGAATCGTTGACCCAACTGCGGGCCCAACACAATCGGTCTTCCGTAACAATTCGATCGACGACCGCAGTAAGCTCGCTCTGGTTGACGCCGCGGCTCGCGGATTTTTGGCAAAACTACGGCCATGTTTCAGTCGCGCAAATTGTTAGCGATGAAATCTTTGATATGCCTGACTGCGACCTGAGTATTCAGTACGGAGACATGTCAAATGACCCAGGGCATTGCCGTAAACTATTGAATGGAGAGACCGTGGCGCTCGGAAGCCCCGGATTTGCGGAACGAAACCACATCAGAACGGTGGATGATCTGGCAAATGTGCCCTTGATATATCTGGTAGACGGCGCGGCGGGTTGGACCAACTGGAAGGAATGGACCGGAGCCTTGGGGTATTCAGGTCCATTGAATATAAAGCACCGCGTGAACAATTACGTCATCGCGTTGCAAGCTGCAAAGGATGATATGGGGGCCGTTTTAGGATGGGAAGGCCTGACTTCCGAGCTTGAAGAGTCAGGACAACTCGTTCGATTGTTACCGGACGCCGTACCGGCAAAACAGGATTTTTACCTGAAACGCCACAATCAGTCTTCTGATCGCGCACAGCTCGTGTTTGACTGGTTAACGGGCAAAGCCGACGGTACGGTCAGGCTTCCCTCCACCCGGAAACGGGTTCGCTTCCCAACCTGAGCAGTCAGTTTATTATGGGTAATCGCGCCAAATGGCGACACAACGATGGTCTCTCAAGAAAACCCGCAGTCCAAGCCCCCAGAAAAACGGGAGAAAACAGGGAAAAGGACCTGTCGCGCTTTAGTGCCGCTCCAAGTGCTCATTTAAGCGGCCTTTCGTTCAAAAGCCAAGGGGCTTTTCCAGCCTAGTGCTGAGTGTCGGCGGCGCGGGTTGTAGAAGCCGTTGATTTATTCCACTGGCTGGCAGTGGTTTGCATGCAAACCATGAGAAGCGAAGATGGCGACTTCGACAGCGCGGCGTGTTTGCCACG
>CAYXNM010000016.1:0-4583 GCA_964466385.1 uncultured Rhodobacter sp.
GGCGAAAGCGCCAGCCCGCCGGGGCGCTTTTTGGCGCCTGTTAACCGGCCCGGGGGTCAATCGTCAGCGTCCCCGTCAGGCCGGAAGCGGCCCTGCGCGCACGCAATTCGGAGGGTCAATCTTTTGGGCCGTTGGTATGAGCCGCGAAAACAGCCTGCGGCACATGGCGGTCGCGGTTTATTTTATACTTGAAATATTTATACTTGAAAAATATCCGCCCAGATGCCAGCATCCACCGGCAGACGGGGAACCGACAATCCGGGGCAAAGCATGAAGATAATCTGTTTAGGCGGTGGTCCGGCGGGGTTGTATTTCGCCATTTCGATGAAGCTCCGCGATCCGGCGCACGACGTTACCGTCCTTGAGCGCAACAAACCCGACGACACTTTTGGCTGGGGGGTGGTTCTGTCCGATGACGCCCTTGAAAACATGCGCGCCAACGATCCCGTCAGCACGAAATCCATCCGCGAGAATTTCGCCTACTGGGACGATATCGCCGTTCACTATCAGGGGCAGCGGCTGGTTTCAGGCGGCCACGGATTCGCCGGGATCGGGCGCAAGAAGATGTTGAATATCCTACAGGACCGCGCCCGGGAACTGGGGGTCAGGCTGCGGTTCTCGACAGCGTTTGAAAGTGCTGCGGACTTCACGGATGAATACGATCTGGTGGTGGCGACCGACGGGATCAACTCGCGCGTGCGGACCGAATTTGCCGATGATTTCAAACCGGATATCGACACGCGCCTTTGCAAGTTCATCTGGCTTGGAACGCATCAGAAATTCAACGACGCGTTCACCTTTATCTTTGAGAAAACGGACCATGGCTGGATCTGGATCCACGCCTATCAGTTTGACGCCGATACCGCGACGGTGATCGTGGAATGCTCCAACGAAACCTGGGACAGGTTTGGCTTTAAAACCATGACCAAGGCGGACATCATTTCCGAATGCGAAAAGGTTTTTGCGGATTATCTGGACGGGCATCACCTGATTTCGAACGCCGATCACTTGCGTGGCTCGGCGGTGTGGATGAATTTTCCGCGGGTCAACTGCCAGAAATGGCACCACGAAAACATTGTTCTCCTTGGCGATTCCGCCGCAACCGCCCATTTTTCAATCGGCTCCGGCTCGCGCCTTGCGTTTGACAGCGCGATTTCGCTGGCGACGTATCTTGAGAGCGCCCCGACGATGGAGGATGCCTTTGCCAGTTATCAGGACGAACGCCGTCTTGAAGTTCTTCGCCTGCAATCCGCCGCTCGCAATTCGCTTGAGTGGTTCGAGGACGTCGAAAGATATCTGGGGCAGGATCCCATCCAGTTCACCTATTCGCTTTTGACCCGCAGCCAGCGGATCAGCCACGAAAACCTGCGCCTGCGCGACCCGGAATGGCTGGGGCGTGCCGAAAAATGGTTCAATGCGCAAGCTGGCGTTGACAGCGCGCGCGCGCCCATGTTCGCACCCTTCCGACTGCGCGACATGGCGCTGAAGAACCGCATCGTCGTTTCACCGATGGCCCAGTACAAGGCCGTGGATGGCTGCGTGAACGACTGGCATCTTGTCCATCTGGGCGAGCGCGCCAAGGGCGGCGCGGGGCTGGTCTTCACCGAAATGACCTGCGTCAGCGCTGAAGGTCGCATCAGCCCCGGTTGTCCCGGTCTTTACGCGCCCGGGCATGTTTCCGCGTGGCGCCGGGTGGTTGATTTCGTTCACCGCGAAACGGACGCAAAAATATGCTGTCAGATCGGTCATGCGGGGCGCAAAGCTTCGAGTCGGGTCGGCTGGGAAGGCGACAATAAGCCGCTGGCCCACGGAAACTGGCCAATTATCGCCCCCTCGCCCCTGCCTTGGAGCGACGAGAACCAGACACCCCTGGAAATGACGCGCGCGGACATGGAGCGCGTGCGCGACCAGTTCAGAGCCGCCACCCGGAACGCGATTGAGGCCGGGTTCGACATGGTCGAACTGCACGCGGCGCATGGCTATCTGATATCGTCGTTTCTAAGCCCGCTCAGCAATCAGCGCACCGACGCTTATGGCGGAAACGCCGAAAACCGCCTGCGATTCCCGCTGGAGGTTTTTTGCGCCATGCGCGACGTCTGGCCCGCCGGGAAACCCATGTCGGTCCGGATTTCCGCCAGTGACTGGGTCGGGGACACGGGCATCACGCCCGCCGATGCGGTTGAGATTGCGAAAGCGTTCGCAAACGTAGGGGCCGATATCATCGATGTGTCTGCGGGTCAGACCTCGACCAGCGCCAGCCCGGTTTACGGTCGCATGTTCCAGACCCCGTTTTCCGACAGGATCCGCAACGAAGCGGGTCTGGCCACGATGGCCGTGGGCAACATATACGAACCCGACCATGCCAATTCCATCCTGATGGCGGGGCGCGCCGATCTGGTTTGCCTTGCGCGCCCGCATCTCAGCGACCCTTACTGGACATTGCACGCGGCCGCCGAACTGGGCGACACACAGGCCCGCTGGCCCGATCCCTACCTTCCCGGCCGCGATCAGCTCTTGCGCCTGAAACAACGAGAGAGAGACATTCGCGTATGAACACTCACAAAGGCAGGCACGCGCTGGTGACCGGTGGGGGCACGGGTATCGGCCAAGCGATCGCGCTGGCGCTGGCGGACCAGGGCGCCGAGGTGACCATCACCGGCCGCCGGGTCGAATCGCTCAAGGAAACGGCTGAAAAATCCGCGCGGATCCATGCCCTTGTGATGGATGTCAACGACGAAGACAGCGTGGTTTCCGGCACGGCGGCTGCCATCGGCGCGCGCGGTCCGGTGGATATCCATGTCGCCAATGCCGGGATCGCGGAAACGGCTTCGTTCGCCAGGATGTCGCTGTCGTTCTGGCGGCGGATCATGACGACCAATCTGGACGGCGTGTTCCTGACCTGCCGCGAAGTCGTGCCGGGAATGCTGGAAAAAGGCTGGGGCCGGATCATCACGATTTCGTCCGTCGCGGGCCTGAAAGGGTTGAAATACGGTGCCGCCTATTCGGCCAGCAAGCACGGGGTCATCGGGCTGACACGCGTGCTCAGCGAGGAATACATGGGGCAAGGTCTGACCGCCAACGCCATTTGCCCCGGCTATGTGCGCACACCCATCGTGGAACGCAACACGGTCTTGATCTCGGAACGCTCCAACCTCCCCCTTTCCGAGGCCAAAGCCATGATGAGCAACAGCAACCGCCACGGAAAACTGGTCGAGGTCAACGAGGTTGCCGCCGCGGCCATGTGGCTCTGCTCAGAACAATCCGGCGCGATCAATGGCCAGGCGATCGAGATCGCCGGGGGGCAGGTCTGATGCCCGGACGCCCTCCGGACAACGACAAGACCCGGCTGCGTCTGTGGCTGCGCCTGCTCAAGGCAACGCGGCATGTGGAAGCCCAGATCAGAGAGCGTCTGCGCACCGATTTCAACACGACCCTTCCGCGTTTTGACGTGATGGCCGCGCTTGAAAAAAACCGCGCGGGGTTGAAAATGTCGGATCTTTCGCGCCAGTTGATGGTGTCAAACGGCAACGTGACCGGCATCGTCGACAGGTTGGTCGAGGATGGTCTGGTGGCGCGACTGCCGATCAGCGGTGATCGGCGCGCAACGCTGGTGCACCTGACACCCACGGGCCTTGACACCTTTGCCAAAATGGCCCGCGCCCATGAAAAATGGGTGGGTGCCATGCTGGAAACGCTGGAGCCGTCCGATATCCAACGCGCAACGGCCCTGCTATTGAAAATACGTAAGGTGCCCGCATGACTCTGATGGCTGATCACACCGCGAAACACTTTCTTTGGCAAATGAACGGCGATGTCGCCGTCATCCGCCTGAACAATCCGGCGCGAAAAAACCCGCTGACGTTTAACAGCTATGCGGAATTGCGCGACACGTTCCGCGCTCTGGTTTCCGCGACCGACGTGCATGCGGTGGTGATCGTGCCCAACGGCGGAAATTTCTGCTCGGGCGGGGATGTGCACGACATCATCGGGCCTCTGGTGGCGATGGAAATGACGGATCTGCTGGCCTTTACCCGCATGACCGGCGATCTGGTGAAAGCGATGCTGGGCTGCGGCAAACCGGTCATTTCGGCGGTTGACGGGGTGGCGGTCGGCGCCGGTGCGATCATCGCCATGGCCAGCGACCTGCGCCTGGCAACACCCGAAGCGAAATGCGCCTTTCTGTTCAACCGTGTGGGTCTGGCGGGGTGCGACATGGGGGCCTGCGCGATCCTGCCCCGCATCATCGGACAGGGCCGCGCGGCGGAGTTGTTGTATCTGGGGCGGGCGATGACGGCGGATGAGGGGCGCGACTGGGGGTTTTACAACGCGGTTCATTCCGCGGATGCACTGGAAGACGAGGCGCTGAAGCTGGCGCAGCGCATTGCAGCGGGGCCGACATTCGCCAATTCGATCACCAAGACGCAGCTTGGGCACGAATGGAACATGACACCCGATCAGGCGATCGAGGCCGAGGCGCAGGCACAGGCGATTTGCATGCAGACACAGGATTTCGTGCGTGCCTACGAGGCATTCGTTGCCCGCGAAAAGCCCGTGTTCGAGGGGGATTGAGGGGTGATGGTTTC
>CAYXNM010000016.1:4683-30669 GCA_964466385.1 uncultured Rhodobacter sp.
TGTCTGACAAAACCTTCCTTGACTGGCCCTTTCTTGAACCCCGCCACCGCGCCTTGTCGGGGGAACTTGAAGCGTGGTGCGCCGCCAACCTGCCCACCGATCACAGCGATGTCGATGCTTCATGCCGCAGCCTTGTCGGCGCGCTTGGCGATGCCGGTTTCCTGCGCCATTCAGGCGGAGATACGCTTAGCGTGCGCACGCTCTGTTTGATCCGCGAAACGCTGGCGCGACACGACGCCTTGGCCGATTTTGCCTTTGCGATGCAGGGGCTTGGCATGGGGGCGGTCAGCCTTTTTGGGTCTCCCGACCAGCGGGAATGGCTGGAGCGGACCCGCGCGGGCAAGGCCATAGCGGCCTTCGCGCTGAGCGAACCTGCCTCGGGCTCGGACGTTGCCAATATCGCCATGCGCGCGGACATGGCGGGCAATGAGTATTTGTTGAACGGTGAAAAGACGTGGATTTCCAACGGCGGGATCGCGGATGTCTACGTGGTGTTCGCGCGGACCGGCGAAGGGGAAGGCGCGCGCGGGTTGTCGGCCTTTCTGGTGCCCGCTCAGACGCCGGGCCTTGTGATCGCCGAACGGCTGGAAACCATCGCGCCGCATCCTCTGGCCCGGCTGGAATTCCAGGACGTGCGCCTGCCCGCCAGCGCGTTGATCGGCGCCAGGGGCGCGGGGTTCAAGATTGCCATGGCGGTTCTGGATGTGTTCCGGGCAACGGTTGGCGCGGCCGCCCTGGGGCTGGCGCGACGGGCGCTTGATGAAACCGTGCACCGCGCCGGCACACGCCAGTTATTCGGAGCACCCCTTGGTGATTTGCAGATGGTGCAGGGGCATATTGCGGACATGGCGCTTGATATCGATGCGGCGGCTTTGCTGGTTTACCGCGCGGCCTGGACGAAAGATCAGGGTGCGGTACGGATCAGCCGCGAGGCGGCGATGGCCAAGCTGTTTGCCACCGAAATGGCGCAAAAGGCGATTGACATGGCGGTGCAGATCCACGGCGGCGACGGGGTGCGAAAGGGCACGGTCGTCGAAGCGCTTTATCGCGAAATCCGCGCCCTGCGCATCTACGAGGGGGCATCGGACGTTCAGAAGATCATTATCGCACGCCAAACAACGGGAGCTTTCACATGACCCTTGGACCCTCGGCACATGTCGACACTTTCGCGCGTGACAACCTGCCCCCCGCCGATCAACAGCCCGATTTCCTGCTGGAAGATTTTCCGTATCCGGAGCATCTGAATGTCGCTGTCGCGTTGACCGGCGCCATGGTGGAAAAGGGGTTTGGCGATCACACCGCGCTGATCGGCAACGGCCGACAGCGTACCTACAAGGAGCTTGACGACTGGACCAACCGGCTGGCCCATGCGCTGGTCGAAGATTACGGCGTTGCGCCAGGCAACCGCGTCCTGATCCGCAGTGCCAACAACCCCGCGATGGTCGCCTGCTGGCTGGCCGCAACCAAGGCGGGGGCGGTGGTCGTCAACACGATGCCGCTGTTGCGCGCCGGCGAGCTAAGCCAGATCGTCGACATCGCCGAGGTCAGGTTTGCTCTTTGCGACAACCGGATGATGGATGAAATCGTGGCGTGCGGGAAAACCTCGAAGTTTCTTGAAACCGTCGTTTCCTTTGACGGCACCGCCAATCACGACGCCGAACTGGACCGGGTCGCGCTTTCCAAACCTGTCCGGTTCGATGCGGTCCGGACCGGGCGCGATGACGTGGCGCTGTTGGGGTTCACCTCGGGCACCACGGGCAGACCCAAAGCAACGATGCATTACCACCGCGATCTGCTGGTGATTGCCGACGGCTATGCGCGTGAAGTTCTGGGGGTGACGCCGGATGATGTGTTCGTCGGCTCGCCGCCGCTTGCCTTCACCTTTGGCCTTGGCGGTCTGGCGGTGTTTCCCCTGCGGTTCGGGGCGACGGCCACGCTTTTGGAAAAGGCGTCGCCGGAAAACATGATCGAGATCATCGAAACCTACAAGGCCACGGTGTGTTTCACCGCCCCCACGGCCTATCGCGCCATGATGCGCGCCATGGACGACGGCGCCGACCTGTCCAGCCTGCGCTGCGCGGTATCAGCGGGGGAAACCCTGCCCGCCCCGGTTTATGACGACTGGCTGGCCAAGACCGGCAAACCGATGCTCGACGGCATCGGGGCGACGGAAATGCTGCATATTTTCGTCACCAACCGGTTTGAGGACGCCCGCCCCGCCTGCACCGGCCGCCCGGTCACGGGGTACGAGGCAAGGATCGTCGATACAGACATGACCCCCCTGCCGGACGGAGAACCGGGCCGCCTGGCCGTGCGCGGGCCGACCGGTTGCAGGTATCTGAACGATGACCGGCAAGGCGATTATGTGCGGGATGGCTGGAACATTACGGGCGACACCTTCGTGCGCGACAGCGACGGTTATTTCCACTTCGCTGCGCGCAACGACGACATGATCATTTCGGCAGGCTACAACATCGCCGGACCGGAGGTTGAAGCCGCGTTGTTGTCTCATGAGTGGGTGGTTGAATGCGGGGTCGTGGGCGCGCCGGATGATGCGCGCGGCCATATCGTAAAGGCGCATGTGGTTCTGGAGGAGGGCGTCAGGCGCGACGGGGCCACCGTCAAGACGCTGCAGGACCATGTAAAAGCAATGATTGCACCTTACAAATACCCGCGCGCGATCGTCTTCATCGATGAATTGCCGAAAACCCAGACCGGCAAGGTCCAGCGGTTCCGGCTGCGCTCCGGAAAGAACCGGACATGACCGAACCGTTCGACCCGGAGGAAGACGGCGCCACAATGGCCTTTGACGGGCGGCTTGCCTATGGCGATTATCTGCGTCTGGACACGTTGCTGAACGCGCAGGAAACGCGCACGCGCGCCCATGATGAAATGCTGTTCATCATCCAGCACCAGACGTCCGAATTGTGGATGAAACTGGCCCTGCATGAAGTCGGCGCGGCCCGGACTGCCCTGATCGGCGACAATGTGCAGGCGGCCTTCAAGATGCTGACGCGCGTTTCAAGGGTTTTTGAGCAGCTCAACAACGCATGGGACGTTCTGCGCACGATGACTCCCAGTGAATACACCCATTTTCGCGACGATCTGGGGCAATCCTCGGGGTTCCAGTCGCACCAGTATCGGCTGATCGAATACACGCTTGGCAATCGTAATCGCGCGATGCTGAAACCGCATGCCCATCGTCCAAAGGCGCTGGCCGCGCTGGAGGAGGAGCTTGCCCGCCCAAGCCTTTACGACGAAGCGTTGCGTCTTTTGTCACGGCGTGGGTTAAGCGTGCCGAGCGAAGTTCTGGGGCGCGACCTCGAGCTAACCTATCAGACCGACGAAGGCGTGATGGCGGCATGGAAAGCGGTTTATGACGCGCCTGAAACCCATTGGGAGCTTTATGAACTGGCCGAGAAACTGGTCGATTTCGAAGATTACTTTCGCCGCTGGCGCTTTAATCACGTCACCACCGTCGAGCGGGTCATTGGTTTCAAGCGCGGCACCGGCGGCACCAGCGGGATCGCCTATCTCAAGCGCATGCTGTCCGTCGAGCTTTTCCCCGAACTTTGGCATGTCAGGACGGTTTTATGAGTTGGGTCACCTCGCGTCTGGTCGAGTTTCAGCACTGCGACCCGGCGGGCATCGTCTTTTACCCACGCTATTTCGAGATGATCAATTCAGTGATCGAAGAGTTTTTCCGCGACCATCTGCGCTATAGTTTCGCCCCCATGCATTTTCGCGACCGTCGCGGGGTGCCGACCGTCAGGATATCGGTTGAATTCAGCCGCCCAAGCCGGCTGGATGACCTGCTGGAATTTGAGATCACCATCAAACGCGTCGGCAACAGCAGTCTTGAACTCGGGGTCGAATGTTCATCAGGCAAGGAAGCACGCTTTTTTGCGCAATCGACACTGGTGCGCACCGATCTTGATACCGGCCGGTCAGATGCGTGGCCCCGGGACATCAAAACGCGCCTCATGGCGACGTGACGCGAAGAAAGGAAGGCTGCGATGGCGGGCGCTCATGAACTCCTCAACCCGGCAGGGTGGCTCCCCGCCAAAGGCTATGCCAACGGCGTTCTGGCCGCGGGGCGCATGGTTTTTCTGGGTGGCCATATCGGCTGGAACACCCGGCAGGTTTTCGAGACGGATGAATTCGTGGGGCAGGTCGATCAATGTTTGCAGAACATCGTGGCGGTCCTGGCCGAGGCGAATGCCGCGCCCGAGCATCTGGTGCGCCTGACGTGGTACATTACCGACAAGCGCGAATACCTGGACAACCTCGGGGAAATCGGCGCGGTCTACCGCAAGCATCTGGGGCGGAATTACCCGGCGATGGCGATGGTTCAGGTCGTTGCCCTGATGGAGGACCGCGCCAAGGTCGAGATTGAAGCCACGGCCGTTTTGCCCGCTTAAGGTGCCAGCGCCGCTTCGGTCTTTGCCGCGACGGCTTCGGCCTCGGCCGCCAGTTTGGCCAGCGCCTGGCCGACCTCCGGCGGAATGACCGGGACTTCGACATGCACTTGGACGGTTTCGGTTTTCACCTGGGCGGGGGCGGCGGGTGTCTGGGCCTTACTTTCCGCGACCCGCAGTTCCTCTTCCAGCCCGGCGGTCTTGTCGGCAAGCATCAGTCCCGCCATCAACAGCATCCGCGTTTCCGGCACTCGCCCCAACGCGTCGGCCAGGGATTGCGCCTCGTTGTCCAGAAGCTGGGCGGCGGAACGTAGAAAATGTTCCTCCCCCTCCTGACAGGCGACCTGAAAAACCCGGCCGCCGATTTGAATATCCACTTCAGGCATTGACCTGACCCTCCACCAGCGGTTTCAGTTCTTCCAGTATCGTGTCCATTTCATCCACATCCGCCGCGCGGGTCGATTTCAGGGCTTCAAGTTCGACCCGGAGCGACTGATCGATCGCTGCGGGATCCGCCAGCATGTCGGCGTTCCGCGTGCGCAGAATGCCAATTGACTCGCGCAGTTGCGCTGTCGCCGCCTTGAGGCGCTGGAACTGAATGTCCTGATTTTCGATGCGCGCGTTCAGGCGTTCGATCTTGCTTTCCAGTGCCCCGCCCGGTTGGCTGCCATTTGCAGCCGCGGCCCTGGCCTCGCGCACTTTTGCCAACGCCTGATCACGATCGGCAAGCGCGCTCCTGCCCGCCGCTTCGGCCGTTTGCAGCGCAGCGCGCAGGCGCGTGGTTTCGGATCGCTCTGCGACCAGATCGGCCCGTTCTTCTTTCAGGGTCGCTTCCAGTTCCTCGATCAGCGCAGCGTCGCGCTGCCGCAGGTGGTCGTCGTCGGTTTCCCTTGTGCCCGCATTGGCAACCTCTTTGGAAATCCGGTCCAGTGCCGCCGTGATCCGCGACTGGTATTGTTCAATATCTTCCATATTTCTGCCGTCCGTTGCCATTCCTGTCGAATCGCTAGCTCGCTCGCCGCGCCATGTTAGCCAATGTACCAAAGAATTGCTTCCCCGGAATTACCAAATCACCGAACCCCGCAAGACAGACGCGGGATCGGCGCGGGATCGGCGCGTTTTTCAACCGATATGATTTGCGCAGTCCGCCGCCAATCGCTATCAAAAGCGCCAGGATGGACAACAAGACAGCATTGTTTCTGGCGCTCTGCATCATCGGCGTTTTTGCCGCCGACCAGTTGTATTTCGGCTGGGATCTGCACATGTTCATCGCGGAAAAGCTGATGCATCTCATCGACTGGATCGCCTTCTGGCGCTGAAAAGCCGCAGGCTGCCCGAGCGTCACCGCGATTCGCCGAATCAGGGGATTCACAAACCGAATCATTCGTGTAATACTGCCGGGATGGTGCCGCTCAAGAGCACCTTTTACAAACGAGCAGTCCTTGCAACCAAAACGAAGAAAACTGGCGGTCGGTGCGGTGGCAGTACTGGTCATTGCATTTTCCCTCGCGGCCTATTTCACGTTCGCAGCGGTGCAGGGAGAGTTCGGCCTCTTTCGCCGAATTCAGGTCCAGGCACAGGAAAAGGATCTTTTCTACCAACTGGCCAAGCTCGATTTACAGGTCGCTGAAATGGAAAACAAAACGAAACGATTGTCAGATCATTACCTTGATCTCGATCTACTGGACGAGCAGGCCCGTAAGGTGCTGGGCCTCGCGCGTGGCGACGAAATTGTGATCCACTGATCCTCCAAGCTCAGAAAGACTGGCGACAATCCCCGAAAGGGGATTTTTTTTGCATTCCTTTTTGCAATTCGGGGAAAGTTCGTGTAATTTATAGTTTAACGTTAAACTATTTTCGCAATCCAGAGGGAAACCCCACCCATGGCCAAGAAGAAACCGAGCGCCAGGTCAAACACGTCCAGGGACGAATTGATGGCGTTCTACCGCGAGATGCTGTTGATTCGCCGGTTCGAGGAAAAGGCCGGCCAACTTTACGGCATGGGCCTCATCGGCGGGTTCTGCCACCTTTATATCGGACAGGAAGCCGTGGTCGTCGGCCTTGAGGCGACCTCAAAGCAAGGCGACCAGCGGATAACTTCGTACCGCGACCACGGGCACATGCTGGCCTGCGGGATGGATCCCAAAGGCGTGATGGCCGAACTCACCGGTCGCCGGGACGGGTATTCAAAGGGCAAGGGCGGAAGCATGCACATGTTCTCGCGCGAGGCGAATTTTTTCGGGGGTCACGGGATCGTCGGCGCGCAGGTTCCCCTGGGGGCCGGATTGGGTTTCGCCAACCGGTATCGCGGAAATGACAATGTCAGTTTTGCGTATTTCGGCGACGGTGCTTCGAATCAGGGCCAGGTCTATGAGACGTTCAACATGGCCAGCCTTTGGGGACTGCCGGTCGTGTTCGTCATCGAAAACAACCGCTATGCCATGGGAACGGCAATGAAGCGGTCCACGTCGACGCCCGATATCTTTACCCGTGGCAAAGCCTTTGGCATTCCGGGCGAAGCGGTGGACGGCATGGACGTTCTAGCGGTCAAAGCTGCGGGGGCCAAGGCGGTCGCACATTGCCGCGCCCAAAAGGGACCTTACATTCTGGAAATGAAAACCTATCGCTACCGCGGCCATTCGATGTCGGACCCCGCGAAATACCGCAGCCGCGAGGAGGTCCAGAAAGTGCGCGAAGAAAAGGACCCCATCGATCACGTGCGTGATCTTCTGGTCGGGGGAAACCATGCGACCGAAGATAATCTCAAGACAGTGGACAAGGAAATCAAGTCCGTCGTCAATGACGCGGCCAAATTTGCGACTGACAGCCCCGAACCTGACCCGGATGAGCTCTGGACCGATATTTACGCCTGACGGAGGAACGACAATGGCAACCAATATTCTCATGCCCGCGCTTTCTCCGACAATGGAGGAAGGCACGCTGGCGAAATGGCTGGTCAAGGCGGGCGACAGCGTCGCTGCCGGCGACATCATGGCCGAGATCGAGACCGACAAGGCCACCATGGAACTTGAAGCCGTCGATGAAGGCACGATCGGCGAAATTCTCATCGCCGAGGGCAGCGAAGGTGTTGCGGTCAATACACCGATTGCCCTGTTGCTGGAAGACGGCGAAGACGCTTCGGCCCGCCCGCCCGAACCGCCTGCCCCGGCCCCGGAACCCGCGACGCAAAGCGCACCGGCACCGGCAACCGCGGCCAAACCGATCGCAGCTCCGCCGTCCGAGGGGTTTCCCGCAGGGACCACGTTTACCGAGCAGACCGTGCGCGAAGCCCTGCGCGACGCCATGTCCGAGGAAATGCACGCGGACCCTGACGTTTTCCTGATGGGCGAGGAAGTCGCCCAATATCAGGGGGCCTACAAAATTTCGCAGGGCATGCTCGAGGAATTCGGGGAAAAACGCGTAATCGACACACCGATCACGGAACATGGCTTTACCGGTATCGCCGTGGGGGCCGCGTTCGCGGGCCTGCGCCCGATCGTTGAATTCATGACATTCAACTTTGCCATGCAGGCCATCGATCACATCATCAATTCCGCAGCGAAGACGCTTTACATGTCCGGCGGGCAGATGGGGTGCTCTATCGTTTTTCGCGGCGCAAACGGGGCCGCGGCGCGCGTGGGGGCACAGCACTCGCACGACTATGCCGCCTGGTACGCGCAGGTTCCCGGGCTCAAGGTGGTGCAACCCTATTCGGCAGCCGATGCAAAAGGACTGCTGAAATCGGCCATTCGCGACCCCAACCCGGTATTGGTGCTGGAAAATGAAATCCTGTATGGCCGCACATTCGATGTGCCCGATATCGCCGATCACATCGTTCCCATCGGTCGTGCGCGCGTGTGGCGAACCGGGTCAGATGTGACCATCGTCAGTTTTGGTATGGGCATGCAATATGCGCTTGAAGCGGCGGACGAACTGGCCAAACAGGGAATAGATGCCGAAGTGATCGACCTGCGGACAATTCGCCCGATCGACTATGAAACCGTGCTTGCAAGTGTCCGAAAGACCAACCGGTGCGTCACCGTTGAAGAGGGCTTTCCGGTCTGCTCTATCGGAAACCATCTCAGCGCGAAAATCATGACCGAGGCGTTTGACCATCTTGATGCGCCCGTCCTCAATTGTACCGGCAAAGACACCCCGATGCCCTATGCCGCCAACCTCGAAAAACTGGCGCTTGTTACAACGCAAGAAGTCATCGACGCCGTAAGAGCCGTCACTTATCGCTAAGGAGAGCCGAGATGCCGATCCAAATCCTGATGCCCGCGCTTTCCCCGACGATGGAGGAAGGCACGCTCGCCAAATGGCTGGTCAAAGAGGGGGACACGATATCGTCCGGCGACCTTCTGGCCGAGATCGAAACCGACAAGGCAATGATGGAATTCGAGGCGGTCGACGAAGGCGTTCTGGGCAAGATACTCGTTCCCGGCGGACAGGAAAACGTGCCCGTGAACGAACCGATCGCCCTGCTCCTGGAGGACGGTGAAACACTGGGCGATGGACCGGTGACAGCCGCCCCGCCCCCCCCGTCCGAAAAAGAACCGGCGCCGGACACGCCACCGGCCGCTGCGGCACAACCAGTGCCGGCATCGGCGACCGAAAAAGTGGCGGATCGGATTTTTGCGTCCCCACTGGCCCGCAGGATCGCGACTGAACGCGACATTGATCTGGCGGATGTTACCGGTTCCGGCCCCAAAGGCCGGATCGTCAAAGCGGATCTAGAAAACCTCGACGTCAAATCGACGGAACCCTCCAAAGCGACGCTGGCAGCCCCGCAGGCTTTACGCTCAACGCCGAATTCCGATCAGGTCAAGGCGCTCTATCAGGACCGTGAGTTTGAGGAAATCACACTCGATGGCATGCGCAAGACGATCGCGGCGCGTTTGTCCGAGGCAAAATCGACCATTCCTCATTTTTATCTCCGCCGGGATATCCATCTTGACGCACTCTTGAAGATTCGGGGCGAGATGAACAAGGGTTTGGAACCTCGCGGGATCAAGCTCAGCGTGAACGACTATATCATCAAAGCTTGCGCGATGGCGCTTCAGACCGTGCCGGATTGCAACGCAGTCTGGGCCGGGGATCGCATACTCAAGCTGACACCGTCCGATGTGGCCGTGGCGGTTGCCATTGAAGGTGGCCTGTTCACACCGGTGTTGCGCGACAGCGACAAAAAGACATTGTCAACGTTGTCGCACGAAATGAAGGATCTTGCTGCGCGCGCGCGGACACGAAAACTGGCGCCCCATGAATATCAGGGCGGAAGCTTTGCCATCTCGAACCTCGGCATGTTCGGTATTCAGAACTTTGACGCGGTCATCAATCCACCGCATGGTTCGATCCTTGCCGTAGGCGCCGGGGAAAAGAAACCCGTGGTCGGATCAGACGGCGAGATCACGGTGGCAACCGTCATGTCGGTCACGCTTTCGGTCGACCACAGGGTCATCGACGGGGCTTTGGGCGCGCGGTTTCTCGCCGCGATCAAATCCAATATCGAGGATCCGATTTCAATGCTCGCCTGAGCGCATCCAACCGCGGTCACGGCTCATCGTTAAGGATCGATGGGTGCCTCTGCCAGCAATTGATCCATCGTTACGGAAGGTTGGGCGCAACCGGCCTCGCCGACGATGCGTGCAGGCACTCCGGCGACCGTCTTGCATGGCGGCACATCTTCAAGGACAACCGACCCGGCGGCTATTCTCGTGCAGTAACCAACGGTAATGTTCCCCAAGACCTTGGCTCCGGCCCCGATCAGAACCCCGTTTTCGATCGTCGGATGCCGGAGACCATCGGCTTTGCCCGTACCTCCAAGCGTAACCGAATGGAGCATCGAAACATTGTCGCCAACCCTTGCCGTTTCCCCTATCACGATAGAATGTGCGTGGTCGATCATGACGCCCTGCCCGATGGTGGCACCGGGATGAATGTCGATGCCGAAGACTTCGGAAACCCGTGTCTGGATGAAATATGCCAGTTCCTTGCGGTCTTGTCGCCACAGCCAGTTCGCCACTCGGTAGGCCTGAACGCCTTGAAATCCCTTGAAAAACAGTAGTGGTTGAATGAACCGGTGACAGGCAGGGTCACGTTCAAAAACGGCAACGATATCCGCACGCGCTGACTGGCCAAGCTTTTCATCGCTCTGGTAGGCCTCTTCGACAATCTCGCGCAATATCTGGTCCGTCATCTCGCCGGAGGAAAGTTTCAGCGACAGCCGGTAAGACAATGACCGCTCAAGACTGGTGTGATGCAAGATGCCGGAATGGACAAGCCCGCCCAGGATGGGCTCGGCCGCCACCATATCCTCCGCCTCGGCGCGAATTCGGCTCCAGACCGGGTCAAATCCCGCCACTTTTTTCTGCTGCTCAGCCATCTGAACTCCTCGACTGTCGGTCCGTCTGTCCATTACATAGTCAAGACAGCCCGCCCATAAAACCCGAAAAGAAAGAAAATCACTTGAAATCGCAAACCGAAAACGCGTTTCGCGATCGCATGACAAAGCGATTAACCGCGCTGGAGCGGGAAGATAACGAAACCGTTTCGACCCGCGCGACGGTCACGCTTGACCAGCAAAGCGTCGGGCGGCTGTCACGCATGGACGCGCTTCAGCAACAGGCCATGGCCAACGCGACGCATCAAAGACGCCAACAGGAAAAGCTGAGGTTGCGCGCCGCTCTTGACCGGATTGCACAGGGTGAATTCGGGTATTGCACGGACTGCGGTGAGACAATCAGCGAAGAGAGACTTGGCCTTGATCCCTCGCTCGCCCGCTGCATGGATTGCGTCACGCAAACCGGTTGAATGGCGACCCGGCGCGAACTTCGTCAAACGGCAAAGGGAACCTCAAGTTCGATACTGTGAATGGCCAACCGGATCGTGCCCGTCGCAAAATCGCCCCCGGTGGGGGTCAGCAACAACGGGGTATCGGCCCAGTAGGTCACGGGCGCGCCGCTCAACCCGCGCACCCACGAATTCTTGGCCAGGCCAAGGAAGCTTCCGTAACGGTTGGTCGAACCGGCCACGCCCAGTTGCCATGACGTCAGTCCCGTGCCCGTCAATGCCGTGGTGACGCGCCCGGTAACGCCAACGACCTGCTGACCATTCGCGATTACGCCGACGGTGGTTGAACTGCTGCCCGCACTCAGAACATGGTCGAATTCCGTGATCCTGTGAAACGTCCCGGCGCCGCCGGGCGAGATGATCGTCGCCTCCGCGCGCCATGCAGACCCATCGAAGATGGCGTGTTTCCCAAGGTCGCCGACCCATGCGCGCCACCCGGCGACCGGGATCAGAAACACCCACCCTCCGTTTGAAAAAATGGCGATCTCGCCCGCGTGCCCGTTCCAGTCGTTGACGGCAGAAACAGGCACGAAATACGCGGTTCCGTCCGCTGGCAGTGAAGGTGGCAACGTTACGCTGACGGATTCCAGCCGCATTTGGGCGATTGCGTCCAGACGCGCGAACGCCTCGTTCACGGTAACATGCTTCTGGGCCTGCGCCGGTTCCACAAGCGGTATTTTAAACTGTTTTGTTTCAGACATTTATATCGATCCTTGCAAATAAACCCGCGCCAAAACGCTCAGAGATTTGTGCGACTTCCAATGTGATCAGACCGGAGACGGCGTCGCTTGCCTGGTCCGATGCGGTGTACGTCCACTGGGGGACGTTGGCGGTGGCCTCGCGGATGATCGTTGACGCATTTCGAACCCGGATGACGTAGCTTTCATAGCCCTCGCCGAGCGGCACATCGGGAGACGCCCAATTGTCTCCGTCGACGCGTGTCCGCCGCACCCAGGAGATACTTTGATCGCCCTGTGTCGTTGTTTCGGCTTTCAGATGGCAGGGGCTGAGCGGTCGCAGACCGATACCCGCAAACGCCCGCACTTCGTGGGTGTAGGTCGGATCCGAATAATCTCGTTGCGCCGGCCCAGTTCGATAATGGCGCGCCAGGTCGCGCGCCGACTCCACCAGATCAATCTGCAAGGGAAGGCCGTCCAGAACCACGACATAGCTTCCCGAGGGCCAGTGGTCCGGCATCAGCGCGTCCGTTCCGGCCTGTCCACGCAAGAGCCTCGTCAAATCATAGGTTTGCCCCCCAACCAGGTCCGCATTGGCAAACTGGAACACTTCCCAAACATCATCGGACCCCGATCCGATCGCCACCGTATTGGCCCCGTTCAGAACATCGTTTTTTGTGGAGGAGGCCAAGGCCCCGCCAAAAACCTTGACCCTCACGCCCGAACCATTGTCCCAGCGTCCGGACTTGGCCAGCGGCAGCGTCGTCTGCGTAACGCCAATAATCGACGCGTTCTCGATCAACCTGTTCAAGCGATACCCGCTGTCCGTTGGCGACGAGAAAACAGCCGCCGTGCCGGGCCATGGTGTCGCCGCCACCGCGATATGCGGCGCAATCGGGTTTTCGGTCCCGGTCAGCAAGGGTAAATCGAGAAACACGGGAAAAACCGGCATGGGAGGGATGAAATCCGAAACCGTCGCACTTTCGTCAACATCGTCCGTACCCGCATAGGCCGAGCGATCCACCCGAACCGCCTCCAACTGGCGCGCGCCGACGTCCTCGACCCGGTCGATGCGACAAATCAGGTCGCCCGTGTCATCCCGGATACATACGACGTCTCCCGCACCCAGCGCCATTTCCGAAGGTGGCAGGGCCAGGCTGACCGTTTCACGGGAAATCCTCGACTCCGCCAACCATCTCTCGGCGGTCCCGCGTGCTTGGCTCGCGGACATGACAACCGGTAATTCAGTCTCGCTGACGCTCAGTGCCGTCTGATCCGCGAATATGGCTTCGGCCGCGCGGGTATCGTAACTGCCTTCGGAATGAATATAACCGATCCTGACCAGCCCGGCGGTTTCTGCATCAGGCTGACGATTTGCCTCAAGCGCGCTCTCGCTTTGGCCAGTCCAGACCATCTGTTCCTTGGTCAGCGTGGCAACCGGCTCGGCCGATCTGTTGAAGAACCCGAGCAAGCCGTCCTGTTCGACCGCTTCCACCCCGAACGCCATCATCAAGGGTTGCAAGGCAGACCGGCCCGAGCCGGTATCGCCCACCGAATACCCGGTGACGCTGCCGTGAAGCTTGCTCACATCCACCTCTGAAACGTTGCTGCGCTCGCAAATCTCGGCGATGACGTCGCCCAGCGACTGCGCGGCGATACGCCCGTTCAACCAGTGTCCCCGCGCGTAATTGGCGCCATCGGACCATAAGTCGAGGTTTGCCGGAAATTCCGGCCACGGGCGCGCGTCCCATGCCCAGACATGGGCGTGATCCATATCGACCATTGCGCCATTGTAAACGGAGGAAACCGGATTGTTCGCGCTGTCGTTCCAGTAGGCGCCGATCGCGCTCAGGTATCGAGACTGAATCTGATCGTCGCGTACACCGTTGGAATAATACGGTTTTTGCGACTCAGACGATTTGGCGTCCAGAAAGGCGTTCGGCTGGTTCGCGGCTTTGTCGATCGCCGCACACCCATATTCGGTGAACCAGACCGGTTTGCCCTGTGGCACCCATCCGGTGGGCCCGCTCTGACGGACACCGCCGATGCGATCGTGATGCGAAGACGCCCACCAGTTGCGAATGTCCTTGTAGCGGTAGACCCAGTGCTCGCCATGGGCCTCGTCGCTGATGGGCGTGCGGATCTGGTGATCGCGCGCGGCAGGACTGGCGTAATACCAGTCATACCCCTCGCCGCCCGCGACATTCCCCCTCAGGTATTCCAGATCATAGGGCGAACCGACCGCGGCGTCCGCATGACCCTCCGCGTCCCTCCAGTCAGAAAGCGGCATGTAATTGTCGATGCCGACAAAGTCGATATTCGGATCCGACCAAAGCGCATCGAGATGAAAAAGAACGTCGTTCGATCCATCCTGCGGGTGATAGCCAAAATACTCCGACCAGTCCGCAGCGTAACCGATTTTCGTATCCGGTCCCAGGATCGCGCGAACGTCGCCCGCAAGTGCAATCAATGCGTCAACGGCCGGGAAACTGCCACTGCCCGCGCGGATTTGCGACAGGCTGCGCAGTTCAGAGCCGATGCAAAACGACTCAACGCCCCCGGCCAGCGCACAGAGATGCGCGTAATGCAGGATGAAACGTCGGTAGGACCACTCCGGCGGTCCGGAATATGAAACCGTGTCCGTCCCCTGGACAAAATCGCTGGCCTGGGCAGTACCGAAAAAGGCCGCGACTTCGGATTGTGCCGTCGCCGTCTGGTCTGAAGATCCGGTTTGACCGGGTGCGGTTTCAAGCGTGATACGGCCTCGCCACGGCATGACAGGTTGATCTGCGGCGTTGCTCCACGGATCGGCAAGGGCGTTGCCGGCCTGAATATCCATCAGCAGGAACGGATAAAACATCACTTCCTGGTTGTTGGCGCGAATGTCCTTGATCGCTTCGATGACCGAGGCATCCGTCTGCGTCCCGCCAAAGACCGGGCGTCCATCCAGCAGACTGACCATGCTTGCGGCGCTGCGCGAAACACCGCTGACCGACCACGCCATTCCGACCCCATCGACACTCTTTTGATCGACGCGCGGCATGACCTGACAGGTATTGCACCTCAAATCATCGCCGAACCACGAAACCACCAGAGAAACGGACCCGCATGACGGCAGATCCCCTCGCAAATCCTCCATCGAGGTCTGGAAATCTGTCAGCCCACTTGCCGAGTTTACATTGGCCGAGCGGTTGTCGCCCGGGCCATAATTGAAATGAACCGGGGTCGTGGCCAGACCGTATTCGCCCGTCCCCGGAATGAGCGCGACACCCTTTATCGTCTGCGCGGGGCCGGTGTTCCCGCCAACGGGCTGGGCTTGCCGGAAGACTTCAAAACTGAACTGCGGGACACGATTTCCAAATGCAGCAAGGTTGAGGTCTTCCAGAACCACATATGCCGTGCCACGGAATGCGGGTGCCTGCCCGGCGCCTTCGACCGCCTCGATCTTGGGGTCGGCAATCTGGGACTCATCCCCCGGGTAGAAGCGGAAACTGACGTCCGTCTTGGCAACCCTCTGTCCATCGGCCCAAATACGACCAATGCGCGTAACAACCCCCTCGCCCACGGCAATGGCAAGGCTGACGGAATAGGAATACCGGTGCTGCGCCTGCCCGCCTCCGGTACCCTTGCCCGACCCTCCGCCGGACACGGTTTCCTCGCGAAAGCGAGACGCCCAGATAACCTGTCCACCGACACGAACACGCCCGAAGGTCTTGCCAATCGGTGCGCCCTCGCTCGCGCCGGACAAGTGAAACCGGTCGATTTTTCCGGTTGGAACACCTGCGGATCCCTGCCCCAGAATTCGCTGGTCGATCATGCGCCCAAACGTGGCCCCGACCGCGCGCCCCACGACCGCCGAGGTCAGACCCAGAACCGAGCCTCCCACGGCGCCACCAACCGAAGCACCGACCGCCGATAATACCAATGTGGCCATCAGACCCTCCGATCCGGAAATGAAAAACAGGCAACGACCCGCCGCGCCCAGGGCGCGGACAGTGGGCTTTCAACCACGCCGTGTCGTGAATAAGCATGTACAAAGCTTGCGGCCGCACCGGTTTCAGCTGCGATCCCGATATGTTTTGCAACCGTGCCGGCACGCATGCGAAACAGCAGAACATCGCCGGCTCGGGTTTGATCGATCCTGCGCGTCAACAGGTGACGACCCGCGGCCGACCACAAGACCTCATGCCCGCCCGGTTCGGCCCAATCGCCGGTATAGGCCGGCAAGGATTCCGGTTCCGCGCCATAGATTTCACGCCAGATACCGCGCACCAGTCCCAGACAATCGGCCCCCGCGCCACGCAAGGATGCCTGATGCAAATAAGGGGTCCCGATCCAGGCACGCGCACGCGCGCGGACCTCATCACCAATCATCGCAACGATCCGCCGTCATTGAGCGCCGCGCGTGTGGGATAAGTCATGGCCCAGTCTTCGCCCGGAATGTCAGGAAACCCACGGAAATTCGGGAAATTGTGGAATTTCAGCCGACACGTTTCGGCGCGCCGGTCGCACCCGGCCTCCAACCGCACAAGATCGCCCGGTTGCGGCGAAACCGACAATTCCTGCCACAGTTCGATCTGCCGCACACCGCCGACCATGCGATCGCGGCGAATGATGCCAGCTAACCCCTTGGCCGGCCCGCTCAGCATCCTGAGGACGCCTTTGGCAAACCACCGTTCATCAAAGCTGGCGGTGTCCGAAAAGGAAAAATGCCCCTGTCGGTCAATCGCCCCCAACGTCAGTTCGGTGAAATACCCCGGCTGATCAATAACAAAGCCGCATTTCTGGTCGCCCAGAACCGCGCTGCAGTTCTTGTGATAGGCGCGCCCGACCGGCTGGTTCAGGTTTTCGCTGAGACCACGCAATTCCGCCTCGAAAAAGGCCCCCGCGCGCCTGATCTCGCCGATCGTTCCGCGAAACTGCAATAAACGTTGTCCCGGATCGCTCCAATTGACAAGCCACGCAAGGATTTCGGCACCATCATAAGCGCCGGCGCGAATGTCGGCGTCGTCAAGTCCGAGATCGCTCAGGGCGCCAACGGCTGTGGAGTTATCGACACTCAACCCCGTCGTCTGATGCAGTGCCGCCGCATCAAGGCCGGTACTTGCGCGAAACACCGTTCCCCCGAACGTGATGTCCCGGTCATGGTCCGTGAACCCCAGAACGCCGCCGTCTGCTCGGTTCAAACGCCAGCATCTGCAAAGTTTCGTCGCCCCGATGGCCAGGTGCGCCGCAAGGGCGTCAGGTATGGTGCGCATCAGACGAGAACTTCGATAACGGGCACTGTCGGGATTTCCCCGGCCTCGAAACTGGCCAGCGACATTTCGATCCTGTCCGCATCAAATCGAACCGGAACATCGAATTCAAAGCCCGCGGTGATCAACGCGCCCTCGTCCGGCGCAACGGCAAACCGCAACAATCCCTTTGTGGTGTCCACGTCAAAATGAACGGTCTCAACCATCGCATCACCGGCAACGGCCGCCAGCACGGTCCCGGCAATGGGCTTGGTGATTGTTCTTGCGTATTCCTGCTCACCCGACCGATATGTCTTTTGCAGTTGAAATTCGGTTGCGATCCCGTCACCGATTGCAACTTTCTGATCTCCGCTGGCCGGATCCGCCGAGGGCGCACAGGATTTGTAATCCGTCCAGTCTTTCCAGCGAAACCCGTACAACTGCGCGTGTCGGGTTTCAAAAAACGAAATCAACGTTTCAATATCGTCAAGTGAGCGCATCCCGACACCGGCGTCATATCTGCGTCTTGAACCGGCCCAGGGGCTGTTTCGTTCCTCGAACCCATTGGCCAGAGTCACGATTTCAGTGCGACGCTCGGGCCCTCCGACCGAACCGAAGCTCAGATTTGCCGGAAACCTTATTTCATGAAAATTCATTGTCTTTCCCCTCAGTTATTTCGCGTCGCGCGTGCCATCGCGCGGCTGATCTGCGCCGCAATCTGCGTGCGCGATCGCCGGAAACCGTCGCTGTCCGGCGTTGAAATATTCATCGTGACATTGACCGCTCGACCAGCGACATGATTGCGAACGCCAAGCTTTCCGTCAGCACCACGCGCAAGCGGCATGATCGCCTCGGGTCCGGCCTCCCCCATCAGGCCCGACCCCGATCGCATCGGAAATCTCATGGCGCTCGAGACAATGCCGCCTTTCGCAAACGCGGTGACCTTGCCCTGCGAAAACGCAGCACCTTCGGCAAAGGGCAATATCCCTGAAACCATGTTCCGGACACCGCCGACAACGGCACCGGCCAGGGCATTCTGAACCGGGCGGAATGCCTGGGAAAAAACCGAACTGGCCATGCTGCGACCCAGTTGCGCCAGAACGTCGGACAGTTGCGCACCGTCAAAGACCAGCCCGTCAAACGCCTGCCGCAATCCCGACCCGAGCGAGCGCGTCAACCCTGAGACCTGTTGCCCTGCCGCAGACATCGTGGTTTCCATCGACTTCAGCTCAGCCTTGAAAGCCGCTGAAACGCTCTGCGCGCCTTCAAGCGAGCTTTCGATATCGCTGATCTGCCCGTCCAGCGCTTCCAGTTCAGAAATCAGGTCCGTCATATCTCGTCCTTTTCAGAAACCTCAGTATTGTCGGGGAAGCGGGCGCTCAAAGACGCCAGTCCATCGCGGCTCAGCGTCGCGTTTCCGCCGTTCTCCATTCCAAGCATCAAGAGCAATTCCACCGGCGTCAGCGCCCAGAATTCATCGGGACGCAATCTCAGATGCTGCAACCCCGCCCGCATCATCGCGGGCCAGTCAAACGTCTTCATCCACCAACGCAAATGAAACCGCCAAGAGGCGCGCAGCAACGCGCGCAGCGCCAACCGCGCCACCTTCAACCTCGGCTTGACCGAGGTCAGGGACATCGCCGCGCCAACCTCCGCCTTTCAGTCCGGCACAGAGCAAACGCATGACGTCACCTGTCGAAAACGCGCCGTTTTCAAACCGTTCGACCACCGCAAGCATCGATTTGACCCCAAGCTCCTGTTCAAGCTCAGCCAGTGCGCCCAGTGTCAGGCGCAAGTCATGCGCCTGACCGTCAAGGACCAGCGAAACCTCGCCGCGATAAGGGTTTGCCATCAGTTGGCCGTGAACGTCAGCTGGCCCGCCGAGGCAAGCGCCAGGTCATAGCTGGCCTCGCCGTCATGAGAACCCGCATATTCGATCGACGTGATCTGAAATGGGCCCTCCACGATCCCGAAATTGGGAATGACAACCTGGAAATCCGGCACCTCGCCGTCAAAGAATATCTGACGCGCCCGCTCGTCGGTGGCGTCGTCGCGAAACACGCCCGATCCGCTGATCGCGGCCGAGCGCACCCCCGCACCCGCCAGCAACTCGCGCCAGCCACCCGAGCTTTCCAGCGTCGTCACATCGACAGTTTCCGCGTTAAAGCTGATCCGCGTGGCCCTGAGGCCCGCCACGGTGGTAAAGGCGCCCGACCCGGTCAGGTCGATCTTTATCAGCAGATCCTTGCCTTTCTGAGCAACCATAATCTTTCCTTTTCAAATGAGTTTGTTAGATATCTTCAACGCAGGCACGGAATTTCAGATCGATGCGCCGCCCGTCCGGCGCCTTGCCGCGCCGTGCCTGCGCGCGCAAAAACCCAATTCCGACCAGGGTCCCCCGCGTCAACGTCAGATTGGCATCCACCAGCGTGTCACATATCGCCGCAGCCGTGGCCTTTGCCTCCGAAAAACCTGCGGCGTCGGACAAGACACTGATCGTCAGGTCATGCTGCGCGCCGTGTGCCGAGACGTCCGACCTGTCCCGAACGTCCTCATGCCCGATGACGATATATGTTTGGGGCAAAACCCCCGTCGGGGTCGCGTCAAAAACGTTCGAACCGATGAGGGCCGCGATGGCCGCGTCAGCGCTGAGGCGTCCAAAGACCGCCGATTGCAGCGCGCCAGAGACGGCGTAGGTCATGACGGGATCTCCTCGTCAGCGAAACACGTCAGGAACAGCCCCGCCCGGTCGTGTTCCGATACCGCCCTTATCAGAAATCGACGGGGCCCTTCGGTAAACCTTTGCCCCGGTTGGGGTCGCGACGGTGATCCAACCGGCGTTGCGCGAACGACAATGCGCATATGTACCTCCGAGAGAGTCGCGGCGGCGGCGGGTCTTTCGCGACCCGTTCTGCTCTGAACATCCGCCCACACGGTCCCAAGTGCGGTCCATGTCTCGGCGTGGCCACCGGCGCTGTCGGGCTGTCGGGTCGGGGTTTCCAATACCAGCTTGCGCCCCAAATGAACCGGCGCCATCATCGCCCACCCCCCATCACCCGCACCGTCCGGTGCGTTTCGATCAGCGCCATCACGCCAAACGGCATCAGGCTTTCACGCCCGCCTTCCCCATGCCGGTTTTCGTAATAATGCGCCGCCAGCAGAAAGACCGCCTGCGCCAGGTCCACCGGAACGTCCGACCAGGCCGGGCCAAACCCCGCATCGAATTCGATATTGGCAACCCCCGCTGCGGGTATCGCCGGCAAATGGGTTCTCCGCGCGACCAGACGCGGGCGCTGGCTGTCCTTTTCCAGAACATACAAACCCGGATCCGCCACCGTTTCGACCCCGGCAACGTCCGTGACCTTGACCGCGGTGATTTGCGAGATGGGGGCGATTGGCAAACCCTGGCTGCACGACTCGCGCCAGGCCGTTAGTTGCCACGAAAAACTTCTCGTTATCAACGCCTTGCCAATCCGCGCCTCGATCGCGGCGATGGCCGCGCGCAAATAGATCTCCAGCACCTGATCTTGCGAGCCGTCGTCCGCAAACCCGGTGCCAAGATGCAAATGAGCGGAAACCTCGGCAACCGGCAGCGCGCTTGTTGGAATTGAGCTCAGTTCCACTAACAACATGTTTATCTTCTCCAATTAGTCCCATCCGGCAGCGTGTCATGACAATCGCGCACGCGTTCGCATCGCTCGGACGGAGGGGGAGCAGCTGGACAACGCGAACGCGCGCGCAAAGACCCCCCGGCCTTTCGGCCGGAAGATCATCACGTCAATCTTCGGGGCGAACCCCTTAGCTCAACGAGAATTTCAAAAGCTTGATCGCCGAGAAATCGCTGACGTCGCCGCCCACACGTTTCGTCGCGTAGAACAGCACGTTGGGTTTGGCGCTGAACGGATCGCGCAGAATGCGAAGATCCGGACGCTCCGCAACCGTGTAACCGGCCGAGAAGTCGCCAAAGGCAATCGCCGTGGAATCCAGTGCGATGTCGGGCATATCTTCGGCAATCAGGACCGGATACCCCATCAGCCGCGCCGGTTCACTTGCGGCAAGGCCGTCCGACCACAGGAACCGCCCGTCGACATCCTTCATCTTGCGTACAGCACCCGCGGTCTTGGAATTCATCACGAACGTCGCCTTGGCGCGGTAGCGTGCGCCAAGAGCGTAAACCAAATCGACAATCGCGTCCGCCTGGTTGATCGCGTCAAAATCCCCGGCAGCACCCGTCGCCACATACCCGATGTTGTTCCAGCTCCAGATTGCGTCGGCGACCGCCGGATAGCTCAGGAAACCGGTCGGCTTGTCGATGCCGTCGCCCGAAATAAACGCCCCGCCTTCGGCGCGCGAAAATTTGTCGGCGATACGCTCGGCCAGCCAGCCCTCGACATCGAACGCACTGTCATCCAGCAAGCGTTGCGAGGCCTTGGGCAAGGCAGAAAGCTCATGCAGGGGAATGGTGATCCGGTCGACCTGCGGCGTCGCGGTTTCCGTTGACGCCGCCGTTTCCGAGGCCCAGCCAGCGCCGATATCGGTATGGTCCACCAAAACATCATAGGCCGTGGCCTCGACGTTCACCACGTTGGCAATCGAACGGATGGACGAGGCATCCCGCAACACACCGGCGATATTGCTGGCTGTTTCCGGATCAACCAGATAACCGCCATCGGCCGCGACAGACGTCGACAACGCCTTTTCGTCAAGCGTCAGCCCCCGCAGGGCTTCGTCGTCGCCCGAACGCAGATAGGCCGCGAACGCCTTTTGATGCGGGGCTTCGCCAGAGGCCTCGCGAGAAAGGGCCGGGCGGTGAGAATGTGCCATTGTTTTTCGATCAATCATGGATAAACGATCTTCCTGTTTTTGAATGCGCGACTTAATGTCGACCTGAAATGTGTTGAAATCACTCAGAAATCCAGCCAAGGCAGTTTTCACCTCCATAGCCGGATTGGTCCCGGCGATCGGGGGGTGCCCGGTCGCTTTGATCAGGGATTTGCTCATCAATTCTACCTCGAATTTCGATGAAAACTACTGCTGGCCGAATTCTGCCAACATCAAACTGGCTTCGGCAAACGCGTCGGCCATCTCCTGCACGAGATCCCCGGCCCCGGCCTCAGCCTTGCCTTGAACCCGCGCCTCCGGAAGCATGGGAAACGTCACGAGTGAGATTTCCCACAAATCCAGCTCATGCAGAAGCCGTCGGCCCCGTGCATTCTTTTCCGCTTTCAATGTGCGGTATCCTATCGACAATCCATCGATTGCCCCGGCTCCGATCAGCGCAATCGCCTCGGCGCCTTTCTGTACATCCTTGATCAGATGCCCGCGGACGAACAAGCCCTTGTCGTCTTCGCGCACTTCGTCCCAGATACCGATCGGTTCGCGCGGGTCATGTTGCCAAAGCATCTTGATGCGACGCCCCTTGCCGGACATTGCCTTCAGCGACGCCTGATACGCGCCCTTCTGAACCTCGTCGCCGCCCTGATCCAGCGCCCCGAAAACCGAGGCATAGCCCGAAATCTCGCCGCTCTTCTGGAGGTCGATACCTTCGTCGAACCGACAGAACTTGGTCTCAAAGTCAAATTGGGTTTCCCCGTAATACATGTCTCTTTCCTTCATTTGGGTGGAAAATCGACCATCGCCAGCAACGCTTGCGTCAGGATGAAACCCGCCACGCCGTAAACCGCCAGCCAAAGCCGCCTTTCGAGGCGTTCCAACATCTTTTCAATCGTCAGGAGCCGACGTTCCAGACCGCTCCAACGCTCGTCCGTGACGCGTTCGTTGGCCTCGATTCTTGCCTGCGCGGCGTCAAAGGGTTCGTAAAGAAAACGCGAACCGCCAGCGTTTTTTCGATCAGCCATCTGCCAGCTTCGGCAGCCCCAAAAGCACCCGTTTCTCACCATCGCTCAGGAAATCCGCCTGTGCGACGCGGCGCCATTGCGCCTCGCGCTCAGCAGAAAGGGCCGGCACCCCGTCCAGGTCGGTGGCAATTCTTGCGCTTTCGCCCATGTGATCCGCCAGCCAGTTGGAGACAGAAGCAAGAACCTTTGCCACCAGTGGCAAAACCGTCAGACGGTAAAACGCCCGGTGGGCTTCCTGGTAATTGGCATATGTCGCGTCCCCCGGCAGCCCCAGCAACATCGGCGGGACACCGAATGCCAGCGCAATCTCGCGCGCAGCACTTTCCTTGGTCTTCTGGAACTCCATGTCAGAGGGGCTGAAACCCATCGGTTTCCAGTCAAGCCCGCCCTCCAGCAGCATTGGCCTGCCGGCATTGACCGCCCCCTGATGATAGCTTTCCATTTCGTCCTGTAGCCGCGCATATTGGTCGCTGCCCAACTGGCCCTGCCCGTCAACGCCTTTATAAACGATCGCACCCGACGGCCGCGCAGCGTTGTCCAGCAACGATTTCGACCAGCGCGAGGCCGCGTTATGCACGTCCAGCGCCGCCGCTGCCGCCTGCATTGGGGACAAGCCGTAATGATCGTCCTGCGGGTGAAAACTGCGGATATGGCAGATGGGCGTCGCCCCGTTCGTCATATCAAACCGATGCTTGCGGGCACCGACCTTGTATTCAAAGGCAATCGGCCAGCCATCCTGTCCCGGCACCATCTGCATCCTGTCGGACCGCAAGACATGCAGTTCAAGGGGCGCACCGCCCGCGTCACTGACAACTTCGAGATACGCGTTTCCCGTCAGCATCAATTGCCCATAAAGGTTTTCCAGCAAATCCGCGCGTCCCTGCCCTGCATTCGGGCGCGCCAGAAGCGCCAGCAAAGGGTGCGCTTCATAACGCCGTTCGTCATCCTGAGCGACCAGCGGCAACGAGGCCGCCGCCTCCGCAATCATCTTGACGCAGCGAAACCCGACTGGATTTCCGCTGAACCCGGTTTTGGTCAGCGAAACCGTGTCGCGCGCAGACCACGCGACACGGCCCGTGCCGTGAAATGCAATCACCGGGCCGGTCGCCGAGGTTTTCACCTCGTCCGGCGCCTTTCTGAAAAAATTCAAACCCATCAATTCCGCTCCATTATTTTCTGATCATCTGACGTTTTGCTGAATGCCGTTCGGTTGGCGCCGTCACCTAAAGCCCGCGCAACCGGGGCGCGCGAAACCTGGCCGCCGGGTCAATCATGAGATCGCTCAGCGCCCAGACCAGCGCATCCACGCGGTCCGGGCTGCCGCGCCCTGTAAAACCGCGGGTCGTCATTTCCGCCATCTGGCTTTCAAGCTTTCCCAGCCCGCGGGCATGTTTGATCCGGCCCTGCTCATAAAGGGCGGCCACCGGCTCGGCGCGCGCGGACTTGCCTCTTGTCGCGCGGACGCTTCGATAAGGAACCAGCGGGTCGTTTTGCCTGATGACGGCCTCGACCAGATCGCCGCCCTGGTTGATCTCGGCCACGATCCGGTCCGCATCATGCGTGTGAAACGCCTCGATCGCGGCCCGGGCCCAGGCCTGCGGCGACGCCGCCTCCTGTGTCAGGTCCGCCAGAACATAAGCGCGCCAGTTCGTCGGCGGCCCGGATGTCATCGCGCCGGCAACAACGATACCGCAGGCGTCCGCGTTCGTTCCCCCGGTTACCGCGGGGTCAACGGCAACCACGATCCTGTCCAGAACCGGTATATTGTCAGACCAGATATTCGCGAGCACATCAGCGGACCAGAGCGCGCCTTCGGTTTCGGTCAACAACTCGCCTTCAAGCTCCTGACGCCCCAGTCGCGTGCCGCCATATTTTTGGGTCACTTCGCGCAAAAAGGATTTCGCCAGATTCGCCCTGTTTGCGGATGTGGGCGCCGACGTGGAAACCGTGCTCGTGTTCTTCAGGATTTCGCGCAGCACGGCCGTGTTTTGCGGCGTGGTGGTGACCACCTGACGCGGATGCGTGCCGAGTCGCAGCCCAAACTGCAACATGTCCCAGGTATCGCGCCCCTTTTTCCATTTGGCCAGTTCATCGACCCAGGCTGCGTCGAACTGCGGTCCGCGCAGGCTTTCAGGATCGTGCGCAGAGAAAAGTTGCGCCACGGCCCCGTTGGGCCAGACCACCCGTTTGCGCGTAGCTTCCCACTTTGGGCGGCGATCCGGCGGGACACAGTTCATCAGGCCGCTTTCGCCAAAAACCATGACTTCCCGCACCTGATCCAACGTTTCGCCCACCAGCGCCACGCGCCGCGCGATCCCTTTGTCCAAAGGTTTGTCACCTTCAACCTGTTGACGCACCCATTCCGCCCCCGCGCGGGTCTTTCCCGCACCGCGCCCCCCCAGAATGACCCAGGTTTTCCAATCCCCGTCCGGCGCCAGTTGATGTGGCATCGCCCACAAATCAAAGAGATAAGGCAGCGCAAGCATCGCATTTTCGCTCAACCCGTTCAGGAATGCTTCACGTGTTTCCGGCGTCGCGGAGGCAAGCAATCCGGCGCCCGACCTCAGAGCGCGCGGCCCCAAGGTCGATGGCGTAACCTTCAACGATTCCAGCTCTCTCGCGGTCACGTTTTTCAAGCTCAACCTCCCTTTCATGGACATTCAGGTATGATCGCCAATGAGTCTGCACAGCGCTCGAAAACGCCCGCATTTCCTTGTCATCACTTTGGTTAATTCTTTGCAGCGCAGTCTCGAGCGCCTCGGTTATTTCGGCGTAATGGCGCCTTGCGCTCCGAAGTAATGCCTCGGATCGCGATCCCTCCTGGGATGGAATTGATGTCATGTATTCTAGTGCCTACTCATGCTCCGCACGAGACAAACGGAAAAGGCGACGCCTCGATGTCGAAGTGTCGCCCGCCCATTTCTTCCAGCTTGCCTGTAGGTATACC